>NZ_JBFARL010000024.1:0-62932 GCF_040674655.1 Actinomadura sp. NPDC049753
GCCGCCCGCGCCGCCCAGGGCGTCGCCGCCGCCGTCGCCGCGCCGAGCGCCATGGCGCTGATCGCCACGAACTTCGAGGGCGCCGCCCGGGTCCGCGCGCTGAGCGTCTTCTCCGCCGTGACCGGCGCGGGCGCCGCCGTCGGCATGATCGCCGGCGGGGTGCTGACCGAGGCCGGGTCGTGGCGGTGGGTGTTCTTCGTCAACGTCCCGGTCGGCCTGGTCCTGGCGCTGGCCGCGCCGCGCGTCCTCACCGAGACGCCGCGCCGCCCCGGCCGGTTCGACGTGCTCGGCGCCCTCGCCTCCACGACCGGCATGACCGCCCTCGTCTACGCGCTGATCCGGGTCGGGACGGACGGCTGGGACGACGGCCGGGCGCTCGCGGCGTTCGGCGCGGCGGCCGCGCTGCTCGCCGCCTTCGTGGCCGTCGAGGCCCGCGCCCGCCGCCCGCTCATGCCGCTGTGGCTGCTGACCGGGCGCGACCGGGCCGCGTCCTACCTGACCCAGCTGTGCCTGGCGGCCGCGATGTTCGGCTCGTTCTTCTTCCTCACCCAGTACCTGCAGCAGGTGCTCGGCTACGGGCCGCTGCGCGCCGGGGCCGCGTTCCTGCCCATGGTGGGGATGCAGTTCGCCGTCGTGCGGACCGCGCCGCGCCTGCTGGCGCGCGCCGGCGCCCGCCCCCTGGTCGTCGCCGGAACCGCCCTCCTCACCGTCGGGCTGCTGTGGCTGACCCGGCTCTCCCCGGGGGACGGCTACGCCGGCGCGGTGCTGACGCCGTTCCTCCTGATGGGCGCGGGCGGCGGGCTGTCGATGCTGCCGCTGAACGCGACGATCCTCGGCAGCGTCGAGCCGGAGCAGTCGGGCGCGGCGGCCGGGGTCGCCCAGGCCATGCTGTGGTCGGGCGGGTCGCTGGGCTCGGCCGTCATGGTGACGGCCTACGGGTCCGCGGCGTCCGGGCACGGCCCCGCGGCCGCCGTCGACGGCATGGACGCGGCGTTCACGACCGGTGCGGGGTTCGCCGCCGCGGCGCTTCTGGTGGCGCTCCTCATCCTGCGCGTCCGGCGCTGAGCGCTCACGCGGGCGGGGGAGCGGCCTCCTCGAACCACGCGAGGAGTTCGCTGTCGCCGACCAGCCGCGCCGTGTCGGCGGCCGACGGCGACCCCGCCCGCGGGTCGGCCCCCGCCTCCAGCAGGGCCCGCACGACCTCGGTCTCCCGCTTGAACACCGCGCCGGTCAGCGGGCGGTGGCCGCGGTCGTCGGCGCGGTCCGGGTCGGCGCCCCGCAGCGTGAGCGCCCGGACGGTCTCCACGTGCCCGTGGCAGGCCGCGTGCATCAGCAGGGTCTCGCCCCTGTGGTCGGACAGGTTCACCGGCACCCCGTCGTTCACGTGCGAGAGGATCCCCTGGGTGTCGCCGGCCCGGGCCATCTCGAACAGCCGGGCCGCGAGCTCGTCCGAACCGGGCCGGAAGCCGTCCGCGAGCGGGGCCGCGCTCTCGGCGGTGAGGAGCCCGCCGAGGCTGTCCTCGCCGTAGGACAGGCGCTTCTCCAGCGCGACCAGCGCCCCGTCCTCGGGGAACGAGGCGAACCGGACGTCGTCGGCCAGCGCCCTCATGATCATCAGACCGCGCCCCTGCTCGGCGGCCGGATCGGGCGCCGGGACGCGCGCCGCGTCGAAGCCCGTCCCCGAGTCGATCACCTTGATCACGCAGCGCCGGTCCTGGATCATCGCCCGCACGGTGTAGTCCGCCCCGTGCTCGGCGTGCTTGATCACGTTGGTGCACGCCTCGGTCAGCATCATCTCGATGTCGTCGCGGATGTGGCCCTCGACACCGAGCGCGGCCAGCGCCGCGTCCAGGAGCTTGCGCGTCGCCGGAACGCTCGCCACGTCGCGCGGAAGCACGAGGTCCATGGTGATTTCCACATCATCTCCATCCGTCCCCATGAATGGTGCCCAATCGGTCACGCTGAAACATGGGGCGGACGGTCAGCGCGGCTCGGCGGGCCTCGGCGCGTAGTCGTCCACGTACTCCTGGCCCGACAGCCCCCGGATGGCCTCCATGATCTCGTCGGTGATCTGCCGGGCCGCCCGGCCGCGCGGCACGCCCACGTCCCGTCCCCGGAAGTCCATCGGCGCGCCGATGCGCAGCCCGATCCGGCCCGGCCGCGGGACGGCCTGCCCCCGGGGCTGCACCTTGTCGGTGCCCTCGATCGCCACCGGGACGACCGGCGCCCCGGTCCGCATCGCCAGGCGCGCCACCCCCGTCCGGCCGCGGTAGAGCCGCCCGTCCGGCGACCGCGTCCCCTCGGGGTGGATGGCGAACACCCCGCCGCCCTCCAGCACCGCCGCCGAGGTGTCGAGCGCGTCGAAGGCGGCCCGCCCCCCGGACCGGTCCACCGCGATCGCGCCGACGCTGCGGAAGAACGTCGCCGTGGCGCGGCCCTTCAGGCCCGCCCCGGTGAAGTACTCGTGCTTGCCGAGGAAGTGGACCCGGCGCGGCACCATCAGCGGCAGCACGAACGAGTCCAGGAACCCCAGGTGGTTCGCCGCGAGGATCACCGGCCCGATCCGCGGGACGTGCCGCAGGCCGCTCACGCTCGGCAGGAAGGCCAGGCGCATCGCGGGTCCCATGACCACGTGCTTCATGAGGGGATAGATCAGGCGTTCGGGGTCCATGTCCGAGCAGGCTATGGGGCGCGCCGCCCGGTCGCCGCTGGCGCCCGATACAAGTTCGGCACCCCGGATCTTGTAGGGATCCGCACTTGCCCCGCCCGCACCGCTAGCCCTCGCTCCCGCCCCCCGGCGGGCCGCCGTCCCCGTCGTCCCGGGCCTTGCGCGGCCGCCCGGGGCCTCGCATCCGTCCCGCCGTCCCGGGCATCCGCCCCGCGTCCGCGAGCGCCTTGCGCAGCAGGTACTCGATCTGCGCGTTGGTGCTGCGCAGCTCGTCCGCGGCCCACCGCGCCAGCGCGTCGTGCACGGCCGGGTCGAGCCGCAGCAGGATCTTCTTGCGCTCCGCCACTGGTCGCGGCGCTCACTGGTAGAGCGAGCCGGTGTTGAGCACCGGCTGGGCGTCGCGGTCGGCGCACAGCACCACGAGCAGGTTGCTGACCATCGCCGCCTTGCGCTCCTCGTCCAGGTCGACCACGTTCTCCTCGTCCAGCCGGTCGAGGGCGAGCTGCACCATGCCGACCGCGCCCTCCACGATCCGCTGCCGCGCCGCCACCACCGCGCCCGCCTGCTGGCGGCGCAGCATCGCCTGCGCGATCTCCGGCGCGTACGCCAGCCCGGTGATCCGCGACTCGATGATCTTCACGCCGGCGGACGCCACCCGCTGCGCCAGCTCGTCCGACAGCTGCCCGGTGATCTCGTCGGCGTTGTCGCGCAGCGACGTCCGGTCGTGGGCGTCGTAGGGGAAGCTGCCCGCGATGTGCCGGACGGCCGCCTCGGTCTGGAACGCCACGAACTCCACGAAGTCGTCCACCTCGAACACGGCCCGCGCGGTGTCGGCCACCTGCCACACCACCACGGCCGAGATCTCGATCGGGTTCCCGTCCAGGTCGTTGACCTTCGCCCGCCCGGTCTCGTGGTTGCGGATCCGCGTGGAGACCTTGCGCCGCTCCGTCAGCGGATTCACCCACCGCAGCCCGTCGTCGCGGACGGTCCCCTTGTACCGCCCGAGAAGCTGCAGCACCCGCGCCTCCCCGGGCGCCACCGGCGTCAGCCCCGCCGCGACGACCAGCCCGGCCAGCGCCAGCAGCGACCCGACGACCACGCCCGCCGCGAACGCCGCGCTCCCGCCCGCCGCGACCCCTCCGACCACCGCCGCCGTCCCCGCCAGGACCAGCACCACCGCGACCCCGAGCATCCCCCACCCGCCCCGGTCCGCCGCCGCCCGCTCCGTGATCTTCGGCCGTGGCATGTCCACCGTCGCCGCCGCGTCCACCATCCCGTCCCCCTGCTCCCGCGCCATCACTGACATAGCAAAGTGATATCACATTTTCTGCAAGGAGGGCGACCGCCCGCTAGAAGGAGCCTTCGGCCGGCACCAGCGGCGTGTCGTCGGCGATGGGCGCCATGCGCACGCCCATCAGGGCGAGGGTCCTACGCAGAACGGTCTCGCTGTTGACCACGAGGCCGAGGATGTCCGCCGACTCCAGCGCCTGGGCGAGCTTGGTCACGTGTTCGAGCAGTTCCTCGGCACCCTCTCGCCGCTCCCGCTGGAGCGTGCCGAGGGTCTCCGCCGCCTGATGCGGCTCATGGGTGAGCCGCACGGCGTACCGGGCCGTGGGATTGCCGGCGCTCTCCTCCAGGAAACGCTGCCACCGGAGTCGGAGGTCGTCCGTCTTCTTCAACCGCAAGGTGTCGGCCTCGGCCTTCGCCTCGATCCTGTACCTGTCGAGAGCGCTCTCCCGCATCGCGTCGCGCACTTCATCGGGCGCCCGCAGCTCCACGCGGACCGTCCACGCCCGGGTGCCGTCCGAATCCAGCGCCATCTCGGCGAGGCGGTCCGAGAGGTCCCGGTTGGCCGCCTCCTCTGCCCTTCCGGCATCGAAGACCGTGAAGCGGCGGGCGGTCTCGCGCACCGCTATGCGAACTGTCTCCATCAGCCGCTCCACCTCTGTGGCGTTGTCCCGCCACAGAGCCATCCGCCGCCACCCGGCGGCCGTGCTGGCGCAGTAGGCGGTGACAGCGAAGTCGAACGCGCCTCCCTGCGCCGGCACGGTGAAGCGCGTGGGCTCGAACGCGGAATCGGACGTCGGCGGTTCCGGGGCATGGGCGGGGAACTGGTGCTTGATCAACCACATTGCTTTCTCAACTCCGTGTCTGATGCCGGGAGGGGGTGAGCCGGAGTAGGCGGTGGTACTCGGTCGGCGTGATGTCGCCGCGGTGGAGGAGGAGACGCGCGTGGAGGCAGAACGCCGCTCTCAGCCGGTTCGATCCCGCCCCACCAGAGGGGATGACCTGTTCGATCACCGGCCGGAGTGCGGGAGCGTTCCCGTAGGCCACCATCCACCGGGCGAACAACTCCCAGGCTTCCGGGACGGCGGGGCGCTCCCGGCCGGACGGTTCGGTGATGCGGAGCGACAGTGCGTGCTGCCATAGACATGCGATATGCCCGGTGGCACCGCCTTGTCGCGCCACCTCGGTGAGCGCCGGGCGACCGGAACGGGGCCGCAGCGCGGCGAGTCGAAGGAACGCGGTCGCGGCGGTGAGACGGTTTCCGGAATGCTCGCTCTCCGCCCAGTTCGCCAGGGTTTCGATGATCTCGATGGCCGTTCGCGCCGAGTACAGAAACGAGAGGGATGTGGCCACGGCATCTGCGGTGCCCTGGCCGGACCGCCGGGAAGCCGTCTCGAATACCCTCAGCGCGTCGTTGAGATCGTCGGCGCCGAGGTGCGAGCCGTGAGCCCGGATCGCCACCATGACTTCGCCACGAGTGCCCCGGGACAGTAGCCGCAGGTGTTCTCGAACCCTTGGTTCCAGCGCGGGTTCCTGGGCGGCTGCCTCAAGTACCCAGGCTGCGAGGCGCTGATCCTGCCGTGAATCGGACTTGCTCCAGGGACGGATGAACCGTTCGTCGACCGTGGTGAAGTCGAATGTCGCGAACAGTCCCACCGCATGGGCGGCTCTGATCGCGGTCTCCCGGCTGTGGGCGAGCCCGTCCAGCCATGCCATGAGCGGCTCGCGGATCGTGGGTTGCTCCTCCCACAGCACCTGGAGGGTCGTTCTTGCACGAGTCCGCTGCTGCAGTTCCACGATCCGGCCGCCGCCCCTCGGCGTCGGGCGGGTTACGGCCCCCGCGCGGTCCAGCCAGGTTCGAAGATCCTCCCAAGCGGGCAGCGGTCGCTTCTTGTCCTCTCGCTTCCAGGCGGTATCGATACGGTCGGCGAGGTCCAGTGCTGCCCGCGAGACCGTGCTCTCCTGCATACCGTGCAGTACGGCCACGCTCGCTATGAAGCAGCGGCTGAGAATGGGCCGTCGTTCGGACAACCGCTGCCGGACCTCTTCCCTCACACGGTCGGGAAACTCAGCGATCACATCCTCGGCCGGCCTCCCCTCGGCCAAGCCTCGGGCCAACCTGCGGGCATGGTCGGCGGCCTTACGCGGCGACGTCTCCTCCGCGAGTTGGTCTTCGGCGGCCCGCAGCGCCGATTCGGTGAGAAGGTGCGGTTTCACTCCGTACGCGGCCGCCTCCCGGTCGAACACTCGTCTGAAGACCTCGACGGCGGCGGGCGGCCGGTGCTCGATGACAGTGCCGAACGGCGCCGGTCCGCGAGCGGAGACGAGAAGCACCAGACGGCAGCCCCTCTTGACGGCGAGGTGTTCCAGATCGGCGAGTTCCGCGTCCGGGCCATGACTCTTTTCGACCTCGATCACATACCCGTGCCGCGGACGCAGGTCCGCCGGGCGGATCAGCGTCAGGGAACCTTCGACCCGGACGAAACCGACGGGTGACTCGTCCATGGGCGCGACCGCGGCATGAGGAAGGCACCACTGCATCAGGGCGGTCAGCGCGGCGGTCAGACGTCCTGTTTCGCTTGTTCCGCGTACGTGTACCACGGGGGAGCGCTGCAGGGCCCGTTGGAGTTCGGGCAGTGAGGGGATCGAGGCGATGTGGTCTGGGGTGAGCCGCTCGGCCACCTGTTTGGGGACGTACTGGATCCGGACGGGACGATCTTCTTTCGCGCTTTCGAACACGTAGAGGTCCCGCTGAGCGTTCTGAAAGGTGCCGCCTGAGACCTCGTTGGAGACGCTGCCGATCCAGTCGCGCCCAGCCGCGGCACCAGGGCCGTCTGCCTCGAGGGAACGCAGGCTTTCCCGCCGCTGCTGTTCCTCGCGTTCGTCCGCGGCGACCCGCTGGTAGAAGCGGCGTCCGTCGGACCGATCGGGGTCTCGTTCGCCGTCCGCGGAACCAGCCGCGCCGCTCTGCTCTTCGGGTTCGGGCCCGGTCTCTGCTTCTGACCCAGCCTGGTCATCGGTGGGGCTGGGCGATGACGGCTCTGGGGCCGCGGCTCCAGGGCCGCCCGGTCCTGGTTCCCTCATCGGTCTCGCTCCCTGCCGATGTTCATGTCGCGGCCGGACGACTGAAGGGTGCCGGAACCGCTGACCTCCATTCGCTGTGTACCGATGTAGTCCCGCCCCACGGTGGGGGCCTGACTGGGAGCAGAGGGGGCGGAGTGAGGCTCCCCCGTTGCGGTGCCGACCGGGCCCTTCCTGTTGGGGCCGGTGTTCTCCGGGACGTCGCCGTCCGGCATCTGGAGGTCGTGGACGTCGAACCGAGGCACGTACAGATAAGCGTCGTACGCCTGCTTCTTCACCTGCACTCGGACGGAGCGGAAGTCGGACGGGCGCGGCTCGCCCGGGCCCTGCGTGACGTAGTCGCGGTAGACCTCCGTGGAGACGATCACCGCTAGGTCCGCGTCGGGCAGTGCCGCGAGTGCGGCGCGCACGGGGGCGGAGTCCCGGAGGCGCGCTGGGAGGACGGCGTGCTGCCCGGGCCATCCGATCGCCCCGTCCAGGTGGATCGGCCCGACGTGCACGGCCAGGCGCAGGCGGATCCTCGTCCAGTGATCGTCGGCTCGCCTGCGGTTGTGGACGCCAAGAGCGGTGTCCAGTTCGCGGACGAAGACGTCCATGAGCGCCGCGACATCGGCGTCCCTGGGCAGGACGGCGAAAACGCCGTCCCCGCCTACCTGTCTCACCCATGCCTGCCTGTCGAGTTCCGCCCAGTCGGCCGCGGTGTCGAGTGAGTCGCCGAGTGCGCTCTGCAGGACTCGTTGTTCGGCGTCGTTGCGACTGCTGTAGTCCTCGATGTCCGCGGTGACGAGCACCCGGTGCTCGGGGACGGGCCTGCCGGTCATCGTGCCTCCCTGGCTCGGTTTCGACGTCCAGGGTGAGCGCCGAGCTGGGAAACGAGGGCCGATAAATCAGGCTTCAGCGAAATTGCTCTGGCGCGCCTCAGGGCTGCCACGGGGGCAGGTCTGCGTAGGCTGCGAGCCTTCGGAGGTCGTGAATGATCAGTCGGCGCCGTCCCGGGCTGGTCACCAGCCCGAGAGCCGCCAGTTCGCGCAGCGCCTTGTGGACGGTGTTCTCCTTGGCCCCGATCAAGCCTCCGATCTCGGCCTGGGTCAGCGGTATTCCGAGGTCCGTTCCGGTGGAGACGGGGAGGCCGTGGCGTTCGGCGAGTGCGAGCAGGACTCGTGCCAGGCACCGGGAGGCGTCATAGTTCGCGAAGTCCAGACGTCGCTGATTGGACCAGCGAAGACGTTCGCTGGTCATATGCGTGAGCGCGAGGGCGGCGGCGGGCCTGCGCCGCAGGAACTCCAGGAAGACCGAGCCCCGGATCTGGCTCACGGCGACCCGCCCGCAGGTGACGACGGTGGCCGAGCGCGGAGCGCCGTCCAGGGCGGCCATCTCCCCGATCAGGTCGCCGCTCACCCGGAGCGCGAGAAGGGCCTGACGCCCGTTCTCGGTCTGTGCCGTCACCTTGACCAGCGCATCCAGGAGCAGCCACACCGAACCAGTCGGATCACCCTGGCGGACGAGGACATGTCGCGCGGGAAAGGCGCGGATCTGTCCGATCTTCATCAGGTCTGCTCTGCACTCTTCCGGAAGCCGGCCGAGGAAGGTGCCAGAAGGCCAGCGACGTCCGGAGCTCGAACCATTCGGCATGATCTCCTCCCGTCTGCGAATGCGTCCGGACCCAATCTTGCGCCGTTCCGCGCTGATCGGCCTCCCCGGCGGTGTGGCCGGCCTTAGGTCGGCTCAGCGACCGCTTGTCGTTTCCCTTTCGCTCAAGTGCGAAGCCGTTCTCGGTGAGGAAGCACTGCGGTCCCGCCGCATTGGACGGGACCGGTCAGGCATGGCCGATCAAGGGACGGAGACGAGTTCCGGCTCCTCGGTGTCGGGGATGAGTTTGGGGACGTTGCGCAGGGTGACCAGGGCGAAGACGGCGACCAGGACGGCGAGGCCGGCGCTGCAGGTGAGGGCGGCGTGCATGCCGTCCACGAAGGCGCCGCGGGCGGCGGCGGCGACCTGCGCGCCGAGGGCGCCGGGCAGGTTCGCGGCGGCCTGGAGCGCGCCGCCGAGGGAGTCGCGGGCGGCGGACGCGGCCGGGGCCGGGACGCCGGCGGGCAGGTCCAGGACGTTCCGGTACACCGCGTTCAGCACGCTGCCGAGGACGGCCATGCCGAGCGCGCCGCCGAGTTCGGTGGCCGTCTCGGAGATCGCGGACGCGGCGCCGGAGCGGTCCTTCGGGACCGACGCGAGGACGGTGTCGGCGGTGACCGTCAGCGCCAGCCCCATCCCGATGCCCGACAGCAGCATCGCCGGGACCATCGTCCAGTAGGACGTGTGCAGGCCGATCGCCATGTAGAGGGCGAAGCCGCCGGCCGACAGCGCCATGCCCGCCGCCACGGCGCGGGCCCGGCCGAGCGCGTTGATGAGCGGCGGGGCGAGCGCGGCGCCGCCGACCATGGCGCCCGCGGCGCCGGGCAGGCCCGCCAGGCCCGCCCGCAGCGGCGACCAGCCGAGCGCGAGCTGGAAGAACAGCGAGAAGATCAGCGACTGGGCGACCAGGGTGAACATCGCGAACATGTTGGTGCCGACCGACCCGGAGAACGCGGCGCGGCGGAACAGCGTGATGTCGATGAGCGGCTCGGCCACCCGCCCCTGCCGGACGAGGAACGCCGCCAGCGACAGCAGGCCGGCCAGCGCCGAGACGTAGACCACGGGCTCGTCCACGCCGTGCGCGGCGGCCTCCTTGACCGCGTACACGACGCCGAGGACGCCGGCGACCGACAGCGGCACGCTGATCAGGTCGAGGCGGCCCGGGACGGAGGTGCGCGACTCGGGCAGCACGAGCGCACCCGCGACGCACGCCACCGCCATCAGCGGCACGTTGATCATGAAGATGGAGCCCCACCAGAAGTGGTCGAGCAGGGCGCCGCCGACGACGGGCCCGAGCCCGACCGCGAGGCCGGCGACGCCGCTGAACGCGCCGACCGCCATCGTCCGCTCCTTCGGCTCGGTGAACGCGCGGCGCAGCAGCGACAGGCAGGACGGCATCAGCGTCGCTCCCGCGACCCCGAGCAGCGCGCGGGCCGCGATCAGCAGCTCGGCGCTCGGCGCGTAGGCGGTGAGGGCGGACGTGGCGGCGAACACCGCGGTCCCGATCAGCAGCAGCTTCTTGTGGCCGATGCGGTCGCCGACGCCGCCCATGGTGATCAGCAAGCCGGCCAGCGCGAACCCGTAGGCGTCGGCGATCCACAGGATCTGCGTGGCGGAGGGGTGCAGGTCCGCGGACAGGTGCGGGACGGCCTGGTTCAGCGCGGTCAGGTCGATGTTCGGCACGAGCGCGACGAGCAGGCAGATCGCGAAGGTGCCCCATTTGCGGGCGGAGGAGTCCATGCCCCGGAGGTTCGCGCGGCGCGCTGACCGTCCGCGCACCGTCCGCTGACGGCGGGACCGGGGCCCGGTCAGCCGCCGCCTAGCAGCGCGAGGGCCCGGTCGCGGGGGAGGGACGCGGCCCGCGCGAACGCCGCCTCGCGGGCGTCGTCGTCCAGCAGGCCGCGGACCCGGGCGAGGACGCGCTCGGTGTCGGGGTCGCCGGACACCGAGACGCCCCGCAGCACCCGGCCCGCGCCGAGCAGCAGCGCCGCCCGCTCCCCGTCGCCCTCCCCGGCGGCCAGGTCCGCCAGCGCGGTCGCCACGTCCGCCTGGTAGCCGAAGATCGGATGGTCGAACGACATGTCCACCGCCTCGCGCAGCAGCGCCCGGGCCCGTCCGGCGTCGCCCTCGTCCACCGCGAGCCATCCCAGCCCGACCAGCGCTGCGCCCCGCACGGCGGCGGCGATGAACCGCTCGGAGCCGTAGCCGGTCAGCGCCGCCTCGTACATGGCCCGCGCCTCGGCGGCGTCCCCGCGCAGCCGCGCGACCGTGCCGAGCCCCAGGCAGCCCCCGGCGACCTTGTCGGGGGTGCCGGCCCTGCGCGCCAGCTCGGCGCCGCGCTCGTAGTCCGCCCGTGCCGCGTCGAGGTCGCCCCCGCGGATGTGGACGACGGCGCGCTGGTAGAGCAGGTCGGCGGTGTCCTCCAGGGCGCCGAGCTGGCCGACCAGGTCCAGCGCCTCGTCCAGCAGCGCTCGGGCGCGCTCCCGGTCGCCGCGCAAGGCGGCGAGCTGCGCGAGCGGGTCGAGCGAGTTGGCCGTGCCCCAGCGGTCCCCGCACGCCCGGAAACCGCGCACCGCCTCCTCGCACGCCTTCTCCGCCTCGGCCAGGTCGCCGCCGAACTGGGCGAGGAAGCCGTCGCTCATCCGCACCAGCGCCCGCGTCCACGGGTCGTCCCCGACCTGCCGCTGGAAGACCTCGATGTCGGTGCGTCCCGGGCCCGCCGTCAGGGCCCACAGCACGATGACCGCCGGGTACCGGACGGGACGGTCGATGCCGCGCAGGAGCTCGGCGGCCCGGTCGAGCCACGCCACCGCGCGCTCGCCCGTGACCCCGCCCGACACCGCGTTCGTGACGCACAGGACGTACTCCTCGTCGAGGCCCTCCGGCGGGTCGGTGCCGACCACGTCCAGCAGGTCCGCCGCCAGCGCGGCGCCCTCGACGCGCCCCCGCAGCCACCAGTACCACGACAGCAGCGCGATCATCCGCAGCGCCGTCGCGGGGTCGGACCGGACGGTCCGCCGCAGCGCCGCGTGCAGGTTCCCGTGGTCGGCGGCGAGCAGTTCGAGCCACTCCAGCTGCTCGGCGCCCCGCAGGTGGGGTTCCGCGCGCCCGGCCAGCTCGGCGAAGTACTCCGCGTGGGCCCGTTCGAACCGTTCCACCTCCCCGGCCCCGGCGAGCCGCTCGGCGCAGAACGCCCGGACGGTGTCGAGCATCCGGTACCGGGACCCGTCGCTCTGCACCAGCGACTTGTCGGCGAGCTCCACCAGCAGCTCGTCGGCGTCGTCGAGGCCGCACACGCCCATCGCCGCCTCCAGCGTCAGGCCCCCGGAGAACACCGTCAGCCGCCGCGCGAGGGTCTGCTCCGCCTCGTCCAGCAGGTCCCAGCTCCACTCCACGACGGCCCGGAGCGTCTGGTGGCGCGGCGGCGCCGTCCGGTTGCCGCGCGACAGCAGCCGGAACCGGTCGTCCAGCCGCGTCGCGACCTCCGCCACCGGCAGGGACCTCAGGCGCGCCGCCGCCAGCTCGATCGCCAGCGGCAGCCCGTCCAGCGCCCGGCAGATCCGCAGCACGGCCCCCGCGTTGCCCTCGTCCACCGCGAACCCGGGGCGCACCGCCGCCGCCCTGTCGAGGAACAGCCGCACCGCCGGATACCGGGGCAGCTCGGCGAGCGCCGCGCCCGGGGGCGGCAGCTCCAGCGGCGGCAACGGCCGCAACGCCTCACCCGTGATCGCGAGGGCCTCCCGGCTGGTCGCCAGCACCCGCAGCTCGGGGCAGGCGCTCAGCAGCCGGTGCGCCAGCTCCGCGACGGCCGCGACCACGTGCTCGCAGTTGTCCAAGACGAGCAGGACCCGCCGCCCCTCCAGCGCCGTGACCAGCCGCTCCACCGCGTCCGGCGGCTGCTCGCCGGGCGCCGGACGCATCCCGGCCTCGCGCAGCCCGAGCGCCCCGAGCAGCGCCTTGCCGACCTCGCCGGAGACGACCGGCGCCAGGTCGACGAAGCAGACCTCGCCTCCGTCCCGCGCCGCCGCCTCGATCGCCAGCCGCGTCTTGCCGGCCCCGCCCGGCCCGAGCAGCGTGACGAGCCGCCCGTCCGCGAGCATCCTCCCGACGCGGCGCAGCTCCTCCTCCCGCCCGATGAAGCTCGTGAGCTGCGCCGGCAGGTTCGCCCGGACGGCCGCCGGAGCCTCCCCGCGCAGGATCGCCAGGTGGACGTCCGCCAGCTCCCGCGACGGATCGGCGCCGAGCTCCTCGGCCAGGACCTCGCGCCCGTCCTCGAACACCGCGAGCGCCTCGGCCTGCCGCCCGCTCCGGTGCAGCGCCCGCATGAGCAGCGCCCGCGCCCGCTCCCGCAGCGGCTGCGCGTCCACCAGGTCCCGCAGCGCCGCGACCGCCGCCCCGGGGTCCTCCGCGAGCAGCGCCTCGCCGTACTCCTCGACGGCGCAGGCCCGCTCCTCCTCCAGCCGCGCCGCCTGCCCCGCCGCGAAAGGCGCGCCCACGCCCGCCAGCGCGGGGCCGCGCCACAGCCCGAGCGCCTCCCTGAGCAGCCCGGCCGCCTCGTGCCGCCCGGCGGCCCCGGCGTCCGCCACGAGCCGCTGGAACCGGTGGACGTCGACGTCCTCCCGCCGCACGGCGATCCGGTACCCGGCGGGCGTCCCCTCGACCAGCGCCGGGTCGCCCAGCCCCCGCCGCAGCCGCGACACCTGCGACTGCAGCGCGTTGGCCGCTCCGCTCGGCGGCTCCTCCCCGTACAGCCCGTCGATGAGCCGCTCGACCGGGACGAGCCGCCCCGCGTCCAGGAGGAGCATCGCCAGCAGCGCCCGCACCAGCGGCCCGCCCACCGGGACGACCGCCCCGTCCGCTCGGACCTCGACGGGCCCCAGAACGCCGAACTGCATTCCCCGATTCTTCCGCATGACGGAGGTTGCACCGACCTCCGGAGGCATGCGCCATGACCGAGCACCGGCACGACTGCCGCCGCCCCCGGAACGGTGGCGGTGGGTACGGCTCAGCAGGGTGGGGATCTGGCAGCGGAAGTAGACCTGTCGTCGCTGAAGTAGTGCCTGAGCTCGATGGTGAACAGGCCCCCGGCCGAGGTACCTCCGGTCCGGTGGCCGCGACGGGCTGCCGGACCGGAGGTCGTTCACTCTTGGTCACGGCCCGACTCGGGCGGTGACGCGTCCATCAGATCCTGGGGTGATCCCGCTTCTGCTGTTGCTCCAGCAAGGCGGTGACGACCTGTTCGAAGGTCTGGTCCGGCTCGACGGTGATCCCGTGGAGGGGCACCGGGGCGCCCCGAAGCCGGGCCAGGCGGTGGACGAGCTCCGCGAACTCCTCGAACGTGCGCTCGCGCCGCCAGAGCCATTCGAGCTCCACGGTCACCAGTTCCGGGCTCGTGCCCGGACGAACGAGGAGGGACACTCCCCGATCGAGTTCGAGCAGTACCGGGTGCCCCTGGTTGTCGGCCGCACTGACGGCGATCTCCGCCAGTTCGCCGGGCCCCGTCATGGCAGGAGGGCGGAGGATCTCCGCCCGTTCGGTCTCGTCCTGGTCCATCTCTGCTCCGTTCCTCTGCGTTGTCACGCGGCATGCCACGCGTCGGCGGCCACGACGGCCGTCGCGCTGTTGACCGTCCGGCCCCGCACTTCGAAGTCAATTCCCGAAGGCGTTACCGAGGGGCCGGTGGAGCGCGCTGAGCGCGGAGGCACGGGGGGCGCCTGGCCTGTTCGGCCGCGCGGAGAAGGGCGGAAAACAGTGATCCCCGGGGCGGCGTGCCCCGGGGATCGACCTCAGACCGGCCGGCTCGTCACCGGTCGGTCGTGCTGGGCGTGGCGTCCGCGGAACCCTTGCAGGACGGGTACTCCTTGAACACCATGCGCGTCCGGTTGGGCTCGCAGGCCCGGAGCGCGTCGGTGGAGACGTTCACCTTCCAGGCCTCCGAGATCGGCAGCGCCGTCACGTCCAGGTTCCGGAGGGCGTCCTTCTGCGCCGACGCGTACTCCAGGTCGCCCTGGTCCTCGTCGATCGGCGCGAGGACGAGGAACGGACCCTCGGGCCCGTCCTCGAACGCGGCGACGACCTTGCCCGGGCGGACCGAGGTGTCGGAGGCCGTGGCCTCCGGCTGGCTGGTGGACGGCGACGCGGTCGGCTCCGCGGTCGCGGTCTCGCTCACGTCCGTGACGGAGGGCGTGGGCTGGGGGGCGGTCGTCGCGGCCGACGACTGTCCGTTGTCCGGAGCCTCCGGAGAGGACGGGGAGGAGCACCCGGCCGCGAAGGCCACGAAGAGCGCCGCGAGTGCTGCGACGCCCCAGAAGAGCTTGCGTACGGGGACTCGGGCAAACAAGTAGGACATAGTTTGTTGGCCAGCTGGCAGGTCCGACGCGACGCCGGACACGCGTATGCCGCTGACTCCTTTCGCAGAAGGGACCGTCCGGACTCCGGCCGCGTTGGCCACCACCGGTCGGCGCGGCGGAGAACCGCCTGGTCCGGGCGCACGTCCCGCTTCGATCCGTACCGGCAGACCATGGCCGCGACCGCCTTGCCGAGCGGGCCGGGTCCGGCACGGTAGAGCCCAGCGCCCGTGGTGAAGCACGGGGTCTCCAACAACCGACCGGCGCTCGTGAAGCACGAGCGCCCCAACGCAAACCGGGAACAACATGAAGAGATTCGTCCTGAACGGGCTGCTCGCGATCGCGGCCGGCGCCCTCGCCGGCGTGTGCGGCGGAGGTCTCGTCGAGCACCTGTTCCACACCCCCCACATCGCCGAGATCGTTCACGTCTTCGGCGGCGGCCCGGCGGGGTCCACCTGCTCCGGCTTCATGGCCGACATAGTCGGCCCCGGCGCATCCGACCGCTTCGTCGCCGGCGCCATCGGCGGCCTCGTCGGTTTCGTCGGCGCGATCATCCGCGACGCCTACCGCGCCGCCCATGGCGGGGCCGTGCCCAGGGACGACTGCGGGCGCTTCGTCGCCGGCGGTCTCGTCCTCGCCGTCGTCTTCGGCGTCGCGGTCCTCGTCTCGGTCGGCGGCTTCGGTCTCCTCGCCGCCGCCACCGCCATCGGCGGCTTCGCCGCCGGCACCGTCGTCGGCGACGCGATCGCCGACTTCTGACCCACCCGCAGGGGCCTGGCGACGCCAGGCCCCTGTTCCGTCCCGCCCGGCATGCCTCGATCATGCGGAAGGTGTCGGTCGACGCGCTCGTCCCCGGGAACCCGCGGGCCGCACAACGTGTGCTCAAACGTACGGCGGCGTTTGTACGAGATAGGGTCGGCGCTGTGGTGCGACGGGACGTGATCAGCGGCCGGTACCGGCTCGGCGAGGAGATCGGCCGGGGCGGGATGGGGATCGTCTGGAAGGCGTACGACGAGTCGTTGGAACGCCCGGTGGCGATGAAGCGGCTTCAGGTCCCGGGCGACCTGGCCGAGGAGGACCGGGACGCCCTCAAGGGCCGGTTCCTGAGGGAGGCCCGCGCCGCCGCGAGGCTGGAGCACCCCTCGATCATCAACGTGTACGACGTCGTCGACGACGCGGCGGGCCCGTGGATCGTCATGCAGTACGTCCAGGGCCGCTCCCTGGAGGAGATCGTCCGCGACGATGGCCCGGTCCCCGTCGCCCGGGCCGCCCAGATCGGGCTCGCCCTGCTGGAGGCGCTGGACTGCGCCCATGCGGCGGGCATCCTGCACCGCGACGTCAAGCCCGCCAATGTCCTGATCGCCGATGATGGTCGTGTCGTCCTCACCGACTTCGGGATCGCGGCCGTTTCCAACGCCACCGCGTACACCAGGACGGGCGGTTTCGTCGGAACGCCGGTCTTCATGGCCCCTGAACGTTTCCGGACCGGTACGCCGGGCCCGGCATCGGACCTGTGGTCACTGGGGGCGACCCTCTACATGGCGGTGGAGGGCCATCCGCCGTTTTAGGCCGATGAACTGGAGGTCCTCATCGGTCGGCTCCTCATGGGAGACGACCCCGCGTTCGTCCGATCCGGCGCCCTGAAGCCGGTCTTGAGGGGACTCCTGGAAAGGGACCCCGGAAAACGTTGGACCTCCGGGCAGGCCGCGCAGGGATTGAAGGCTGTCCAGGACGGGCGAACTCCGACAAAGCCGCTGATGAGAAATGCCCTACCCGGGAAACCGAGAAAAGGCGTCCTGATTATCGCGGGCCTTCTCGTCCTCCTCATCCCGCTCGTCCTTGTCGCGGTCACGGGCGGAGTGAAGGCGCCCTTCCGGGGCTCGTCCGACTCGGGCTCGAAGGACAGGTTCGAGTCCATCCCGGATGCCTGTGCCGTCGTCCGCGACAGCCCCGCCCTCAGGGAGACCCTGTCCAACCCCGACGAGAGCGAGGCCCTGGACTGGGGCCCCTACCAGGATCACGACGACGCCGTCACCTGCACATGGAGCGACGTCGTTTCGGATGACGGCAGTTCCAAGACCGCCGACGCCACGCTAGCGATCCGCGCCTCCCTCCCTCGGAGATCGACGGTCGCCGACCTGCTGGCCTGGACCAAGGTCCCGGGCCTCGGGGACGCGGCGGTCCGGAAGAGTCTCCCCGGCGACGGGCAGAGCGACTGGCGCACCGAGATGGTCATCTTCACCCTGCGGAACGCCGAGATAGGCGTCTACCTCATCGAATCCCCCTCACTGCGCACGGACGAGGAACGGCGGACCAAGGTCCTCCAGATCGCCGAAGTCATCGAAAGGGCCCTCAGGGAAACCCCAGGGTAATTTCAAAGTCGGTTGTTGATCGCTGGCCGGTGACGTTATGTGATCAGTGGGACGGCTCGCATGGGGCGGCGACCGATGGCCTGCACGGTCTGTTTGATCTGGGTGATGCCGTGGATGCTGAACAGGCCGAGGGCCAGGTTGCGCAGGGTGGCCATCGCCCGGGGGCCGTTGCCGAGGTAGGCCTGCTGGTCGTCCTCGCGCCAGATGGTGTCGCGGGCCCGGTGCTCGAGGTTTTCGATGCCCCAGTGCCAGCCAGGCCATTCTGGACGCCAGTAACCTCAGCGCCCACCTGGAGCGCCACGCCGACCCCGCCGAGGCGCTCCGGGCCTACCAACGCGATCGCCTGCCGGTTACCGGCGAGGTGGTCCTCCGCAACCGCCAGGGCGGACCGGAAAACGTGATCCACGAGGTCGAACGCCGCGCCCCCGAGGGCTTCTCCCGCCTGGAGGACGTGATCGACCCCGCGGAACTGGAAGCCGTCGTCAACGCCTGCGCCCACGCGTCCGGCTCTCCAAGGACCAGGTCAACCGCCCCTGATCCTGCAGTTCTCGCACGAGGACCCACAAACAGCTGAGGGCCCGGCGGTCACCGGGCCCTCGAGTCAGTGACGGTCACTCGGACCTGATGTGACCGTCACTGGTGTTGAGGTCGATCTCGGTGTCGTGCGGCACCGAGATGACGACCTGCAGTCCAGAGGGGTCACCGGGCGCGCTCATGGTGATCCCTTCCGGGCTCACGTTAGCGTCACCTTCGGCGCCCATGCGCTGGACGATGGCGCCCTTGGTACGCACGTTCTTCATGACCTGGCTCGCCGGGCGGGACCGCCCATCGGCATCGCGGCCCATGCTCTGGACAACGTTGCCCCCGGCGGTCACCCCCCTCAGGACCTGGCTGTTCCCCTGGCCCTGGTGGGGCTCACCGCCAAGGAGGCGGCGAAGACTGGCCCACAGACCATGCGGTCGCGCCGGAGGCGCCGGTCGCGCCGAAGGCACCGTCAGGACCACACGGTCGCCGTCGGGGATGAGTTCGGTGGTCTCCACCGTCGCCGCCTGCTCGGCGGTTCCGGTGATGACGACCGTGATGTTGTGGTTTTCCCAGCCTCGCTGGACGGTGACGGAGGCGTCGCCTACGTCACCCTCAAGCCGAGCCAGGGCCGGAGCAGTCAGAGTACGCTGCTGCACGTTCGACTCCCTTTTCGTTGCGACTGCACTGCGTTTTTGACCGTCCGGACCGATAGGGGCCCGGCAAGCTGGGCAGCTCCGCTCCCGAGCAGGGCGATTTCAAAGTCGGCTGCTGATCGACGGCTGTGACGCTATGTGATCAGAGCGACGGCGCGTATGGGGTTGCGGCCGATCGCTTGGACGGTCTGCTTGATCTTGGTGATGCCGTGGATACTGAACAGGCCGAGGGCCAGGTTGCGGAGGGTGGGGCAGGCCGATGCTGTGATCGGTGTCAGCGGCCCAGGTGGTCCAGCGGTTGATCCTCCCGTGGCCGCGTTCTTCGACGATGTGATCGGGTTCGGGGGCGATCAGCTCACGGCCGGCGGTGACGGCCGCGGCGTGCGGGACGACCGGTTTCCCTTGATGGTCAGCAGGTGGTCGGCGCCGCAGTCTTCGACCAGGTAACGGGCGGTCTCGACGCAGTATGGGCGGCATCGGCCGTCACCAGGGCCCCGGCGACGTACAGACCCTCCAGCAGCGTTCTGACCTGGGTGGTCTCGGTGGTGCCCTCGGGCACGGCGATCTGGGCCAGGACCACGGCGGCCTGCCGCTCGGTCCGGTGGGTCATCGCCGTGAACAGCACCAGCCGGCCGTCATCAGACCAGGATCCGCGCGGATTCTTGCCGTCCAACGCGATCGCCCCCCGCTGGTCGCAGACGGCGTACTCACGCAGCCACGCCCCAAGGGCGATGTCAAGCTCGTCGGCGACCAGCCCGATCAGCACCCGCCGCAGCGTGGCGCCGCTGGGCACGGCGAACCGGCGCCTCACCTCATCCCGGCGGGCCCCCAGCAACCGCAACAGCTGCTGGGGCAGATCCGCCGCGACCGACCCCAGCTCCCGGTAGTTGGCCGCCCCCGCCAACGTCGCCACCACCGCGGTCCCCAGCACAGCCAGCAGCGGATGCCGAACCCCGCGCGGGTCATGCGGATCGGTGATGGCCGCCAGCATCTCCAGCAGCGACGAAACCCGGCCCTGAACATGCGAAACTGGCACCGATGACCTTCTTGTCGTGACCATGGCTGTGTGAGAACTCCATGATCACAGACGGGAAGGTCATCGCCGTTTCGGCCATCACGCTATGTGATCGTCACCGATCCAGACATCAAGCAACGATCACCCCAGACAGGCGACCTTGAAATCGCCCTGGGGAAACCCTCTGAGACCGATCAGCACGTTGAGTGGAACAGACCGCCGACAGCCGCGGACCGGGCGAGCTCGTTGTAGAGGTTCACGGCGACCGTGGTCTCCTCCACGTGCACTTCGATCCCTGCTTCCTCCAGCTGCCTGAGGGTCTCCGGCATGGTCAGCAGACGTAGTTCCATGCCGCGGCTGAGCACGATGACCGTGCACCCGTGATCCAGGAGTTCCCGGACGTCGGCGGGCTGGATCCCGGGTTCGTGACGCGTCCCGGTCTCGGACCAATCCCAGGCGCGGCCGCCACCGGGATAAAGCTTGAAATCCTTGCCCGGTTCGAGACCCTCGACTTCCATGCGGCCCCAGGAGACATGTGTGATCTGAGGTGATGTCGTCATCGCGGATTTTCTCCGTCCCACGGCGTGTCCGATCTGCAGAGCAGTATGGCCGGACCCACGCTTGGGCGCCCTTCGCCCGGCCAGGTTCGATGCCGCTTCGCTCGGACATAGGTCAGGCAGCGCCGATACCGCTGTGAATTGAAGCTAGGGGGACAGCCCGATCCGGTAGAGCGCGAGGGCGGCGAATCCGAGAAGTGATCGGTCCCAGGGGATCGGGAACGCGGTTGCGCTGATCTCATCGGCATGATCCTGTGCCTCGGCGAGCACCCCCACTCCGGCATCGGGTATCTGCTCGCCGAGCCGGATCGCGAGAGCGACGGCCGCGGTGAGCCGGATACCGAAGGTCCTGGCGGCGAGCAAGGTCGTCAACCGGTGGTCGATCGCCGGTTCGTCCGGGGCGAGATAGCCGAGGCTGAGGTTGGCGCTCGCTCGCGCCACCCGGTGCTCCTCGGTCTCGGGAACCTCCAACAGGTGCGAGACCGCGGGTCGGGTTGCGGGAAACCAGGCCAGCAGCTCGGCCGCCATCGCGGCGATCATCGGGTCGGGATCACCGGTCCAGGCGACGAACCGGTCGCTGATCGCGGCTGCCGCGAGGTAGGCGTCGCGGTCCCAGGACACCGCGACCGCATCGCATTCCCCGGGCTCGGCGTCTTCGTCGTAGAGCCAACGCACGACCGTTGCCACGTCGGTGCTGGTCACGTTGTCGGCCTGGGCGAACTCACGGTCGGGCTCGAAGGGGAGACAAGTGTCGTCACGGTCTCCGAGCGCGACGGCGCGAAGCAGATCGACCACCGCCGCACGGTCCGGCGTCGCCGGATCGTCCGCCAACTTGGTCAGGAACGGAACGACGTGGCAACTCACCTGCCAGCGGGTTCCTTGGTGATAGACGTTCCCCCTCAGCTGGGCATGAGCCTGGTGACGTTCCTCGGCGTCCTCTGACAGCAGCGCTGTGAGCTGGCCGGGGACGTCTTCGGCCGGGCCGTACGCGTGGTGGAGTCCAGCCCAGTCGACCGCCTCCAGGCCTTCCAGCGGGCTCCTTGCCGTGGTGCTCATGATGGCTGCTCGGTCCGCTTCCGATGCCGCATCTCATCGTCTCCGTTCGAGGTCGTCGGGCAGGCGATCTGCGTCGACACGGTCGGCGAAGTCGATCATGACACCTTCGGAGCCCCGGGTGGTGACGGGTTCACGGGGTGATGGGCGGGTTCGTGAGCTGCAGGCGCGGCGCCGGCGGCAGAGTCTGCTCCCGGTCGGCGGCGAACTCCCGGCTGCGGGCGTGGAGTTCGCACAGGCCCCGGAATCCGTGCCAGGGGTCCGGGTCCGCGAGGGCGTCGCGGACGATGGCCCGGCAGGCCCACCGAGGGCGGTAGCGCCGTCCCACCCCAGAGCCACCCTGGCCTGGGAGCCGGTTCGCCGTCCACGGCCGAGGCGGCCGTGACCCCGTCCCACGCACCGCCCGAAGGAGCCCCGATGAAAGCCGTCGTGATGACGCAGTTCGGGCATGTTGTATCCCGACGGGCGGTTCATGGCCGTCGGAGTGGTCGGCGGACACCCACCGGAGGGGTTCGGCAGCCGAACCAGCCGAACACCGGCTCACCGATCACTGGATCCGGCTGGATCATGGTCAGAGGCCTGCGCCTCCGGCTCCGGGGCCACGGCCTTCGCCAGGGCACCCGGCCGGGGATCGCCCCTGACGGCGACACAGATCCCGAAGACCCGTTCGCGGCCTGTCCAGCCGTTGATCCGGCCGCGGTTGTTGCTGATCTGTACACGGCCCTTGGTCGGGTCGAGAGCCGAGACGAGGTGCAGGTAGACCATCCCGGCCACCCGGGCCAGCACGATGTCACCGACCTCGAGCCTCGCCGGATCGACCGGCGCGACGGTGACCAGATCCCCGCTTCGGATCAGCGGCACCATCGAGGACCCTGAGGGCCGGAAATCGACCGTCGCGCCCTC
Source organism: Actinomadura sp. NPDC049753 (assembly GCF_040674655.1). Lineage (NCBI taxonomy): Bacteria > Bacillati > Actinomycetota > Actinomycetes > Streptosporangiales > Thermomonosporaceae > Actinomadura > Actinomadura sp. NPDC049753. Next base: position 22,091 of record NZ_JBFARL010000024.1, read on the forward strand.
GGCGACCCGGGCGGCGATCGCATCCATCCTTCCCACATAAGCAGGATGCGGAGCTTCGCCCGTGCCCGTCCATCGAATTCCGCTTCCGCGGCAGTGGACCGCCGCTCAGGCGGAGCAGCAGATCACTTCTTGTAGGGGGCCACCTTCTCGCGCAGCTCCCGCATGGTGCCCTGGAGGAGCTGCCTGAGCCGGTCACGGTCGGTGCCGTCGGCGTCGGCGTAGTCGTCGATGTCGATGAGCTGCTTCTTCGTGGCGGTGATCGAGTTGAGCTGGTGGTCCAGCTTGACGTCACCGAACCACGGGCTGCGCAGCATGTTCGCCATGTCGGTGCGGAACATCGCCACCAGATCGTCGGGGTCGGCGATGTGGTTCTTCACCTCCGCGACGAACGTCAGCGTCGCCTTGCTGCCCAGGACGGCCTGCTGCAGCACGCCGTCCCCGGTCTTGCGGTCCAGCACGATCGTGAAGCTGTACAGGACCGGGTCGCCCACAGGCTTGAACCGCACGTACTGCAGGTCCCCGCCGGACTTGATCCCGATGACGGGACACCCCAGGTGCGCCATCGTGAACACCATCTCGCCGATGAGGGCCTCGTCCTTGCTCTCCCGCTCCTCGGCGTTGTTCTTGAACTTGTTAATCATCGAGAGCATGTCGGTCCTCCGGTTCAGGCGGCGATGCGGCCGTGCAGGTACTTCGCGCAGGCCTGGGTGACGGCGGCGATGTGCTCCTGCAGGACGGGGTACTTCACCGTGTAGTGGTCGGCGAAGTACGGCTCCAGGTCCAGCAGCAGGGGCACCTGCACATAGACGTAGCCGGTGGCGAGATCCGCGTCGACGGTGAACACGCCGGGTTCCCCGACGTCCAGGAAACCGCTCTTCACCTCGGACTTCAGCGCCTGCCACACCGTCCGCGCGTCCCGCACGTACTCGCCGTAGGCGATCGTCACAGCCGCGTGCTGGCCGAGCGTCTTGGCGGCCATGACGGTGCCGGCCCGGTGCGTGAGCTGGAACATCAGCCGGTGCTTGCGCTCCCGGTGCTGGAACCGCAGGTAGTGGTGGTTGCCGTCGGAGTTCAGGTCGATGAGCGCGTTGCCCTGGGCGACCGCCGCGGTGATCACGGCGCCGACGAGCAGATCGTCGATCTCGCGGGTGTGGAGCTCTTCGGAGAAACGCTGCCAGCTGCGGTTGACCAACCGGCCGAAGACCTGGTCGAGCTGCTCGGTCACGATCACCTTCCGTCCAGTGGGATCAAGGAATGGAGGTGAGACTCCCCGTCCGCCCATCCGGTTTCACGATCTGCCGTTCGAACAGCCCGGACCTCGCTTCGAGCCCGCCGCCGCGGGTGTCGGCTGTGCCGCGCCGCGCCGACGAGGTCCGCTCCGCCGAGGGCGGCGCGGGTCAGATCGGCCCTGCTCATGTCCGCTCGCGCCAACACGGGCTGGCGTCGCCCCAGGCCCCGCGAAGGCTGAGCAGGCGGCGGAGGCGAGGCCACCGTCCGGCCGGAGAGGAACCGAACGCACCGGTGGCGACCAGGACCCGAGCCCATCGGGACGACAAGGTCAGACGAAGCCACGGCCTGATGGGAGCGCGCGGTGAACGCGTCCACCCGGTTCTGAGAACACCCCCGGCCAGCGGCGGCTCGCCGAAGGCGCTCCCGACGTCGTCCGTGGACAGGGAGGCGGCGGCTGAGCAACTCTCGCAGAGCGTCAGGGGCGGTCGGGTGGCCCGATGTGCGCGGCTTGCGACTGATCGGATTCTCCGGACTGTACCGCTGGGGTGGCTGAACTGCGCTCCCCACCGGCAAGAACGGGACAAACAAGGAGAGAAACCCAAATGCGTGAGTTCACAGACGAAATAGTGCTTACCGTGGGCGTCGCGGAAGGCTGGGCGGATCGCGAAGAGGACCCGACCGAGATCGACTGGACGATTCGGAAGCGCGTGGCCGCGATCCCCTTCGAGGTGATCAACGGCCGTCCGGTCAACCCCTGCGAGAAGACGCGCATCCAGCGTGGCCGCAACAAGCTGGGCCGCTGGGCCGAGAACCTGACCGGCGATGGGCTCGCGTCGGTTCTGGACGAGTTCGGCGACCGCTGGGCTCTCCTGGTCGAGCGGAAACGCGGTCGCGGCTGGGGGCTCCCCGGCGGCTTCCAGAACCCGGGTGAGACCGCCGTGGACACGGCGTGCCGTGAACTGCGAGAAGAAGCAGGTGTGGACCTGCGGAACCTGGCGTGGCGGTCGACACCGGCGCGCTACGTGCACAGCAAGCGCGCTTCCGACGAGGCGTGGAACGTCACCGTCCTGTGCACGGTGGACCTGGGAACCCTGAACCGGGCCGACTTCCCGCGCACCACCCCCCGGGACGACGCGAAGAAGGCGGCCTGGGTACGTGCCAACACCTACGAGGAACTGACCACCTATCTGAAGGCCGCCCATGGGGGCGAGGTGACCTCCAAGAACCACGTCGGGATGCTCACCGACTGGTTCGCGGCAGCCTGAAGACCGCGATCGAGCAGGAGGGGCGGGTGACCGACCCTCCTGGCACCACCGGGCCGGCTTCCTCATTCTTCTGAGGTCGTCGGCTGCTCCATGCGCGATTCAGGGCCCGGCGTGCACCGCCGGGCCCTGACGTTCTGGTCGAGATCTCTTGCTGAAGCCGACCCGGGGCATCCACAGTCCGACGCCAGCCGGATGGGCGTGTTGGTCCTGGTTGCCGATCGTGTGCACTGCGCAGGGCGGAGGCACCGCACTCCTCGCCGAGCGGGCCGAAGCGGCTTGTGCCGCCCGCATCGCAGCGGTCAGCAGCGCGCAACTCGGTTCCTTGCGGCCGGACACCTGGCGGGCTTGAGAAGGGGCGTCGCCGAGCCCTGGAGGGCCCGGCGACGTGTCGGCCTCACCCCGCGAGGTTCAGGCCGCGGGGCCGAGTGGCCAGGGGACCGGCCGTAGCCGACCGGCCCCCTGCTAGGCACCTGGTCATTCGCCTCCGGCTGGCGAGACCTCGTGCTTGCGGGTCAGTATCTTCAGCGGTTGAACATCCACGGGTTGTGCGTGCGGCAACCCCAAACGGTGGTTTCCTTTCCGTTGACCACCTTGGTCACCGGCTCCAGATCCTGGCCGCACCGGATACGTCTGTTCCCGTGCACGGCGTCACCCCGCCCGAGGACGGTTTGGCACGTCTGCTGCTTTTCCATCGCAATCTTCCGATCTGGTTTGTAAGGACCTCTGATTAAAGGCGCCGCGAGCCGGATGCGCGAACGCTTGGTCCTACCGTCCCAGACCAAGGAGCCCGCGCAAGCCGAGGCAGACGCCCCCGCAACCCTCAGCGATGAGGGGTGTCGGGACGCGACCTCCTGACGTCCCAGCTCGACGGCGTCGACGGGCCCAACCGCTGCTAGAGCTGATCTCCGAGGTGGCCCGCGCTACCTGTCCTCGATATGCCGTCCGTTCTGGACGACCACGGCGACGTGGCCCACCTGCTCGCGGTTGAGACCAAAGAATTCACGGGCACCTGGACGGCTGATCGAGGAGCCGCTCGCGTTCACGTCCGTCATGGAGTTCGGCCCGCGCCTTCGACAGGCCTCACCTGGACCTCACCAGGACCGCTGTCGCCGAGGTCGCCGTCCACGACATTGCCGCGCCCTCAGCCCGTCCCTCAGCGCCCCGCTGGCTGGTGCGCGATCACATCAAGAGGACTGCGGGGCCTCCAGAGCCTCCACCGGGAGCGCGGGAGCGTCCGTCTCCGCCGTGGCATCGGCCGGAGCAGCGTGCCGACGGGGGTGGAACACCCAGCCGCTCAAAAGCACGAACCGCACCACGGTTGCCACCGCGTAGGAGACCAGCATCGCCCCGACCTCAACGGCACGAGGTGCGGACGGCGCGAGCAGATGCACCAGGCCGAGCCCGGCGCTGCTGAGCCCCAGCCCGATCAGGAAGACGACGCCGCCTTCGATCTGGTGCCGCAGCGCCCCCTCCGACCCCACGACCCCGAACGTGAAGCGGCGGTTCGCCGCCGTGTTCGCGACAGTGGTGACCACCAGCGAGAGCGCGTTGGCGGCCAGCGACGGCATCACGGTGCGGAACACGAGATAGAGCAGAAGCCAAGCGACAGTGCACAGTGCGCCGATCACAGCGAACGCCGACAGGTGCCGCGCCAATCCCTTGAACAAGTTCCGCTCTCCGATTCCGCACCAATACAAGCTGCCGCCGGGTGTGAGGCGGCGGCTACGACAGTAACGACCGTCCAGGCTCTGCGGGCGGCCGCCACCTGACACGGTTGCAGAGCGGCATCCGTGACACCGCTCAAACCGCCGGGCCGATGAGGCATCGGCTCAGGAGCAACGCGCGTGCCCGGCGCGACGAAGTCCTGGCCCGCCTTGCCGCCCATCCGACCGCATTATCCCGGACGAACGAGATACAGAGAGGTCTCGACGAGGCGGCCGCCCGGCACGATGACCGTCGGAGAGGGGCTTGATCGCCTGCTGTCGGTGAAGCGCCGACGCAGATGCTCGACCCCGACCGTGGTCCCGGCCGATCAGCACCAGACGTCCGAGCTTGGTACCCGGCAGTTTCGCGGGGCGCCCGGACACTTTGGTTGTTGTGCACCGTGCGGGATCTGTTCGTTACGCTGTCCGAGTGTCTGCCTCGAAACGGACCCGGCGCCGGCTGTTCGAGCGCGGCGGTGGGCGATGCGCGATGTGCCAGCGGTCGCTGGTAATCGACCCGGGGCCGGACGGCACTGAGTACCACATCGCCGAGGCGGCGCACATCGTCGCGGAGAAGCCCGACGGCCCCAGGGGCGCCGTCGACCGGCCGGGCGACATCGACGGACTCGCCAATCTGGTGTTGCTGTGCCCGTCCGACCACAGCACCATCGATAAGGGCGACGGGCCGAGGCTGTGGCCGCGCGCCAAGCTGCTCAGGCTCAAGCGCGACCACGAATCGTGGATGGCCGTGCTCGCCGGACGTACAGAGCCCCGACCGTTCCAACAATGGCGCATCCTGACGCCTCCTCGACCTGGTGACATTGTCGTAGTGGACGGCGAGCCGTATCGGCTGTGCGGTGAAACCACCTCGGCGAAGGCTGCCGACGATTGTACTGACGGCGCTTTCGAAACCATGACGTGCGATGGCGGTATCTGGCTCCAGGGGCACGCGTTCGGTGAGGGAACCATTGCCGGCCATGTGTGGCTGCGCCGATCGGAGGCGGCCCCGGGCTTACGCGCCGCGCTGGTCGACGAGGCCGCGTTGCTGATGGACCTTCCCCCGATCCCCGGACTGCCGCCCCTCTCCGGGGTGGATATGACGCCGGAAACGGTCACTCTGGTTACTGCGATGGTGTCGCCGACGTCGATCCTCGACCGGCTCGCAGGTGCGCGGAAGGTCCTCGGTCATGACGAATTGCTCCTGCTCTCACGCGCGCTTCCGAGCCTGGCCGACGCGCTCGCTGAACTGCACGGTCGCGGCTTCGCCCACCGGGCGCTGAGCCCTGGGGCGATCTTGATGCCCGACGCACGCACTCTCGCCCTGCGCGACCTGGGTCTGGCGACCGTTCCCCCGCGGGCGGGCGAGCGCGACGACCCGTACCACGCGCCCGAGCAAGCGGCCGGCAGTGCGCCGCCCGGACCGCCCGCCGACGTCCACCGGCTCGCGCGGATCCTCTACGAACTGGTCACGGGGCGCCCGGCGGGCCGCGGGGCCCGGCAGGTGGCGCCGTCCGTCCTCAACCCCGCCGTCCCTGCGGCCTGCGACGCTGTGTTCGCCGCCGCGCTGACCCCCGACCCGGCGCGGCGGCCTGGCGTGCGCGCCTTCGCCGAAGGTCTTCGAGTGGCCTGCATCGCCCCGTTCGGCGCCTAAAGCGAGAACCCCGACCCCCGGAAACGGAGAACGCGATGCACGGCCTCCATGTCAATCTGCCAGAAATCGTCCACCTGGTGCCTTCGCTGCGCTTCGTGGAGAGACTGGCTGAGCAGCGGGCCCGGTACCCGTACCTCCCAGATGTCGAGGGCATCCGGCGGGACCTGCTAGAGGTCGCCTCGCGAGGTCCGGTCCCCGCGAGGGTGGAGCGCGGACGGGGCGGTCGCGACGACTATCTCAAGGTTTACATCGATGGCCGGTACGTCGTGACCCTGAACGTGACCAAGCACGGCAACGGGCTCCAGGTGACCGGCGCGTTCCCGATGGGCTTCGAGGACCACAACAAGATCGTGCGAGGGGCTCTGTGGCTCAGCGCCCCTGGCTGGCGCTACCACCACCAGATCCGGGAGCTGCCTTTCGGGATCGACCCCGGATGGGATCTCGTGCGGGAACGCTGGAGACAGCTTGTCGGAACCGCCGCAACCCCCGCGAGCGCGAGCACGCCGAAGGCGCACGAGGAGTTCCTGGACGCCCTCGACAGGGTGATCGAGGAGGGGCGCCGTGTCGAACTGGCCGCCGCCCGCGCCGACATCATGATCTCGTACCGCCGGGTGGACGCGTCCGCTGCGCGCCGCCGGTCCGCCCGCGGCGTGCACGACTTCCAGCTCGTCGGGAGCCGGCGGCCTGTCGTCGGCACCCGGTTACATGTCCGCGGCGAGCCGGACCTGCGCGGACGTGTAGACCTGCTTCGCGGGACGCTGATGACGGTGCGCTTCGAGCGTCCCGTGGACTTCGACGCCCTCCCGAAGGTCGGTGCTTTCGTCGAGTCGCCGTCCACCATCCCCTTCGACCGGCAGGCGGAGGCTGTGCGGATGCTGCGCGACGGAGAGGCCGCCAACCCGTACCTGCTGGACGCGCTGGCCGGGCACACGTTCCGCCCTTTCACGCCCGCCGTCGCCGAGCCCGAGCGCGCTCTGGACGCCAGTCAGAGGTCGGCGTTCCGCAAGGCTCTCGCCGTCCCGGACATCGGTCTGATCCTCGGGCCGCCCGGCACAGGCAAGACTCGCACGATCACTGAGATCGCCCGCGCCTGCGCCGCGGCGCGCGAACGCATCCTCATCACCTCCTTCACCAACCGCGCGGTCGACAACGTCCTCCAAGAACTCCCCTCCGACCTGGTGATCCTGCGCGTCGGCCGCGACGACGGCGTCACACCCGGCTGCGAGCACCTGACGCTGGAGGCGCAGGCGGAGACGCTGCAAGGCGAGATCCTTCGCCGGACCGACCTGGCCGCCCGCGGTTACGGACCCGCACGCGGCGAGGCCGACGGGTGGCTCCACCAACTCGATCACTCGCTCGAGTCCCTCCGAGCGGCCGAAACAGCGGAAATCCAGGCGATCGGCGTTCTGGACGAACACACCGCCCGGCTCACCGCCCCGATCGAGCAACACGCGCGCCGCCTCACCGACGCCGTCGAAGCCCATCAACGCGACCTCGCCGAACGCGATACCGACCTGGAGATCCTCTCCCAGCGCCGAGACCACGCCGAAGCACGCGCACGGTGGCCGCTCATCGGCCTCTTTCTGCGCCGGTCCGCGAGCCGCCTCGCTGACGAGCACCGGCGGTGCCGCACCGAACGCGAGCAAGTGGACGCCACGCTCAACGCCGCCCTCCGAGAGCGGTACGCCGCCCTCATGGAGCTCAAGGGATTTCGCGAAACCGCGCCCGAATTGGCGGAGCACCGCCGCACACTGGACAACGCGCGAAGCGCCGTGCGCGAACGAGCGAAGGCCGCTGCCGAGGACGCTGACGAACTCCGCGGTCTCCTGCACGGCGTGCCCGTCCCGCCGCGCCCCGAGGCCAGCCTCGCCGCGCTCACCGCTTTCCGCGACCAGGCGGCCGCGGCACTGGACCTCATGCGCCGCCGCCTGGACCTCCTCGCCGAATGGCGCGGCCACCTGGGCAGCCGCACTGAGCAGCTCTACCCCGAACTGGCCCGCTACGCCGACGTCATCGGCGCGACCTGCATCGGAACCGCCACCACGCGCGCCCTCGACGGACTCGACTTCTCCCTGGCCGTTGTGGACGAGGCCGGCCAGATCAGCACCCCCAACGTCCTGGTCCCCCTGGTGCGGGCGCGGCGCGCCGTCCTCGTCGGCGACCACAACCAGCTCCCGCCGTTCGTCGACCCGCAGGTGATGGGCTGGGCCCGCGGCGACACCCGCACGACCGACCTCGTCACGAAAAGCGGGTTCGAGCTGCTGTTCCCCGCTGTCCCCGAAGGCCACCGCGAGATACTCCGATACCAGCGCCGGATGCCCCCCGTCATCGCCCGTTTCGTCTCGCAGTGGTTCTACGACGGGTTCCTCAAATCGGACGTCGAACGCCCGCACCGTGACGGCCTGTTCGCCTCCCCGCTGGTGTTCGCCGATACCGCCGGCCTGCCCCTGCGCGCACGGCGCGAACGTTCGCCGCGCCCGGACGAGCCATGGGCCGACAAGGGCTACGCCAACGACGCCGAGGCCCACCTCATCACCGACCTCATCGCCCATTACCACGGGACGGTCGCCGACTGGGCAGTGATCCTCCCCTACCAGGCTCAGGTCGGCCTCGTCACCGAGATGATCGCCCGGCGCCTCGGCGATGAGGAGGCCGCGGCCGGAGTCGGCACTGTGGACTCCTTCCAGGGCGGCGAACGCGATCTCATCATCTTCGGATTCACCCGCAGCAATCCCACCGGCACCGTCGGATTTCTCAGCGAGCTCCGCCGCGCCAACGTCGCGTTCTCCCGTCCGCGCCGCCTGCTGATCCTGGTCGGTGACTCCGTGACCCTGACCCAGGCCCGCGATCCAGGCTTCCGGGCCATGGCCGAGGCACTGCTCAACCACGTCCGCGCCCACGGCGACTTCCGCGACGGACGTGAGATCAAGAAGCTGCTCGTTCAGGAGGGCGAACGGTGAGTGACGCGCTGTACGACCCCGCTCGCGCCCTGGAGGACGCGGCCGCCATGCCCGGAGTACGCCCCGTCCGCCTCCACCGGATCGGCCTGCCGCTGTTCGCCGTCGAGATCGACGCGCTCATCGACGACCGGCAGCCTTACGACCTCCTCGACCGCTTCGTCGGCCGTGCGATCGCTGAGGCGGAACTGCGCACCGTCCCAGAGATCGCGGGCTTCCTCGGCCTGGACGAAGTGATGGTGGACCGGGTCCTGCGCTTCCTCAGTGGCGTCGGCCACGTGGTCTCCCGCCCGGACGGTACCGTCGCTCTCACCGACCTCGGTGCCCGCTCCGTCCGCGACGACACCCGCTACGTCTCGAAACGCGACCGCCAGAAGCTCTACTTCGACGGCGTCCTCGGCGAACCCCTGCCCGCCGCCTACTACGGCCGCAAGGTCGTCGTCTGGGATGCCGCGCAGGCTGTGGAACAGCAATGGCACCGCCTCATGACCCACGCCTGCGCCTTCCACAACGACGCCTTGACCCGCCTTGCCGCACGCCCCGACCGCCGCGATTTCAACATCCCGGACGAACTTCGCGAAGTGGCCTTCAGCTCTTCGGGCCACGCTTACCTGCCCTGCTATCTCCTGCGCACCGAGACCCCGAGGGGCCCGTCCCTCCTGGCCTACTCCGCCGTCTCAGAAAGCCACGACGAGCATTTGGAGAAGCTCTGCCGCGGGTGGCCCGCCCTGACCGCCATCCTGAATACGGGCGACTCCGACGACGTTCGCGCCGAGTTCGGCCCCTGGCTCGACAAACGCGACATCGACCCGTCCCGTCTCTCCTGGACCGCCGACGGCACCCTGCGCCTCACCCTGTCGCCCGCCGACTTCACCGCGGGAGGCCGCAAGGGCATCTTTTCGATCGTCCGCCTGGGCTCCTACATCACGCCCCGCAGCCACGTCCTGCAGCTATGGTGCGACGATCCGGACTTCCGCCGCCAAGCCGTCCTGGAACGGGCTCTGACCCGCGTAACGGCGTCGCGCGACATCGAACCCGCCGAGGCAGAAGCCTTCCTAAGCCGCCTTTGCACCCAACTGGAGACCGAGCCTCTGAGCCTCGACGACCTGCGCCGCCACGCCCACAAGACCGGCCATTTCCTTCTCCCACTGTGACCTTGGGGGCAACGACGCATACAGCGGCGAACGGGAGGTCGGAGGTGTCGCCTGCGGCCGTCCCCAACCTCCCGTTTTGGAATCTCCTTCGGATCGTCTCATCGCCCGCCGGGGCCCGCCATCCTCCCTAGGGCGATGTCCAGTTCCCGCCCGGCCCACCGGTCACCGGCGCGCCAGATGACGGACATGCCGAACGCCTCCGCGAGGACCTCCGGGGCCCACGGCTCCGCCGGCGGCTCCGGCAGAACGAGGAATCGGTGCTCGGCCGGTTCTCCCTCCGCGTGCTGGACCTCGAGGATCCGCAGGACGGCGTCCCGCATGCGCGCGTAGGTGTTCCCGCCCTCACCGAGCACCTCGTACAGGACCTTGCCGCTGGCGCTGTCGCAGATGACGTCGGCCGTGGAGGAGTCCACCGTGGGGATTAGCCCGGCCCCGTACAGTTCGGAGATCAGCGCATACCGCACCCCTTCGTGGACGGTGCTCCGGCGTTCCTGCCGCACCGTGGCCTCCAGTTCCGCGATGAACGCGCCGAAGCTCGTCTGCGCGGGGCCTGCGCCGTCCTCGGCCGCGGGCGCGTCGATCATGGGGTCGCCTTCCTGCGAGTCGCCGGACGCCGGGCGCAGCATAGGGGGGAGGGGGGCCGAATGCACGATCACCAACGACCGCGTGCAGCGGGTGACCGCCACGTACAGCAGGCCGTGGCCGCCCGGTGTGCGCGCTGCGACCTCCGCCGGCTCGACCAGCACGACGTGGTCGAACTCCAGCCCCTTGGACTCCGCCGCTGTGATCACGGTTGCGCGCTCGCCGCCGGGGAGTGCCGCCCGGATCTCTGGAACCTCGTCGCCGAAGGCATCCGGAACGATCACGGCGACGGAGCGGCCGTCCTGGGAGGTGAGGAGGGAACGCGCCCGAGCGACCGCCTCGTCCCGCAGCCGGGCGGTCTCGACCGGGACCAGCGTGAGTCCGCCCGGCCCCACGGGGCGGATCGACCGGGGGAACGGGGTACTGGGGGAGATGGAGCGGCCGAGCACCTCGGCGAATTCCATGACCTCCTTCGGGACGCGGTAGCCGACGGTCAGCTCCGCCAGGTGCCAGCCGTCCTCACCCGCGAGTGCGGAGCCGAGCAGGGACCAATCCTCGTAGGAGTGGTCGCCGGTCGCCTGCGCGAGATCTCCCAGCACGGTCATGGACCCGCTAGGGCAGCGCCGAGCCAGCGATCTGGCCTGCATCGGGGTCAGGTCCTGGGCCTCGTCCACCATGATGTGCCGGTAGCGGGGCGGGTCATCGCCAGTGAGCAGGACTCGCAGTTCCTCCAGGCAGACGCGGTCCTCCAGTGACCACGGCTCCTCGTCGGCCCGCGGAGCAGGCGCCCGTGTGATCGCCGCCTGCTCCTCCGCGGTGAGCACTTCGTCGGCGGCCGCCCGCAGGACGGCGGGGTCGCCCAGCAGGTCCCGCAGGACCCTCTCCGCCGTGACGTTGGGCCACACGCGGTTCACCAGTTTGAGGATCTGTCTGTCCTGAGCGATCCGGTGCCGGATGTCCTGGTCGGCACGGCGGGGCCTCTGCTCGGAGTGCAACAGCATCAAGTGATCGACGAGGCGGGTCGCGAACGCGTTCCTTCGGTCTGCGTATCGACCCGACTTGTTGCCCGTGGCGAACGCCTGCATGGTCTCGCCGGGTATCGCGAGCCGGGCGCCGTCGAGCAGGAAAACAAAGCCTCGGTCGCGCAATTGCTGCATCCGGGCTTCGCCCGGCAGGTTCTCGACAGCCCGCCGCAGTACTTCGGCCATCCGGGCGTCCGACTTGACCGACCGGGCGGGGAGCGGGTCAGCCCCGCGCGGCGCGTCCCAGAGCTTGCTCAGTTCGAGCGCCGTCACGTCGCGCGTCCCGAGACGAGGCAGGACGCCGCGGACGTAGTCCAGGAATCGGCGATGGGGGCCCACGACCAGGATTTCGCCGGTCCTGAACCGGCGGTTGTAGAGCAGCCACGATATGCGGTGCAGCCCCACGGCGGTTTTCCCGGTGCCCGGCCCGCCTTGCACAACGAGGACGCCTTGGCGCTGGTCCGACACCAGCAGGAGCTGCTCCTGCTGGATCGTCTCGACAATGTCGCGCATCCGCCCGTCACGGGCACGTTCCAGGTCTTCGAGAAGGAAGTCCTTGAGCCCTACGGGCGGGGCCGCTGGCGTGGTCTCCGTGGTGCTGTCTGTGCCCTTCGGGAGCAAGGCTTTGATCTCGTCCTGGAAGTCCTTGACCCGGTCGCGGTCGCAACGCAGGCGGCGCCGCAGGGTCATCCCGCCGGGAGCGTTCGGCCGCCGCAGCAACCATTCGGTCGCCTGGGGCGCCTGCCAGTTCACGACGAAGCTGTCACCCGCTTCGTCCCGGACGTTGCGGCGCCCGATGTACCACGTGCCGGTGTCCCCGTCCTCGTCGACGTCGACGCGTGCGATGACGAGTGCCTCCCCGTCGAGGTCGCCTTCGAACCGCACCTCGGGTGCGACGTCCGGGATGAACGCGGTACCGGCGTGCGCGTCGGTGATCTCGGACGGCTTGAACATCGCGCGGTTGGTCGCGAAGCGCCGCTCGTAGCAGGTGTAGGCGTAGTCGACGGCCCGCTGCTCCTGCGCGAGCGTAGACATCCGATCGGTCAAGCCTGGTCTCCCGTCATCCCCGTCGTGGGGGCCGGCGGACAGCTCCTGAAGCGGTGTCGGGCCCCTGTGCCAGATGGGACGCCCTGTCCGCACCGCCGGTTGCCAGGGCGGCCCGAGGCGGCCACTGCTCTGCGAGTTTGCGGCCCGTACGGTTCTCGCGGAACCCTGTCATCCGGTGGCCCGTCGGAAGCGTCATTCTGAGGAGCCGGTGACATGCGGGGGCAGGAGGGGCGAGGCGTATGGACGTCTTCGGCGTGCACGACCGGCTGATCAAGGACTACGCGGACTTCACCTCCTCGCTGGTCCAGGTCCGCGACGACAAGATCGCCGCGCATCTGAGGGGGGGAGGAGAGGGACAAGGTCCGCTGGCCCGATCCCTGGCTCTCGCTCAACCCCAACTTCGAGCCGGGCGGTACCGTCACCCGGCTCGTCGAGAAAGGCGTCCTGCACCCCTACTGCGACCGCTTCTTCCGCGCGAAGAAGCACGAAGTGGACGCGGGTGCCCGCACGCTCACCCTCCACAGGCACCAGCTCGAGGCGATCGAGGCCGCGCGGGGGACCCGCGAGAGCTACGTGCTCACGACCGGCACCGGCTCCGGCAAGAGCCTCACCTACATCCTGCCCATCGTCGACTCGGTGCTGCGCGACCCCGAGCTCGGGCGCATCAAGGCGATCGTCGTCTATCCGATGAACGCCCTGGCCAACAGCCAGCTCCACGAGCTGGAGAAGTACCTGACGTGGGGCATGGCCGCCGACGACCGGCCCGTCACCTTCGCCCGCTACACCGGCCAGGAGGGCGAGGAGGAGCGCGATCGCATTCTGCGCCGCGCTCCTGACATCCTGCTCACCAACTACGTGATGCTGGAGTACCTGTTGACCCGGCCGGCCGAGCGTCAGCAGCTCATCGGCGCCGCCCAGGGGCTGCGGTTCCTGGTCTTGGACGAGCTGCACACCTACCGGGGGCGGCAGGGCGCGGACGTGGCCATGCTCGTCCGGCGGCTGCGGGACGCCTGCAGCGCGCTCGACCTCCAGTGTGTCGGCACGTCGGCCACCATGGCGACCGGCGCCACGTTCGAGGACGCGCAGGAGCGGGTCGCCTCCGTCGCGTCCAGGTTGTTCGGCACCGAGCTGGGCCCGCACCGGGTGATCGGCGAGACGCTGCGCCGCGCCACCCCGGACGCCGACCCGTCACCGGAGGATCTGTGCGCCGGCATGGCCGCCGCCCTCAGCGGACCGGGCCCGGCTCGCCGCTACGACGAGCTCGCGCGCGACCCGCTGTCCGCCTGGATCGAGACGACCTTCGGCCTGCGCAACGACGGTGACAGGCTGGTCCGCGGCCGTCCCCGGACCCTTCCGAGCGCGGCCGCTGAGCTGGCAGAACTGACCGGCGAAACCCGGCAGCGTTGTGCGCAAGCCATCGCGGAGGCCCTTCGGCAGGGCGCGCGCGCCCGCCACCCTGAAACCGGCTGGCCTCTCTTCGCGTTCCGCCTGCACCAGTTCCTGTCCAAGGGCGACACCGTCTACGTCAGCCTGGAGCCCGAGGACGAGCGGCACGTCACCAGCCAGTACCAGGTGAGCGTGCCGGGGGAGCGGGAGAAGATCCTGCTGCCGTTGGCGTTCTGCCGCGAGTGCGGTCAGGAGTACCACGTCGTGGCCCGCACCCGCCGGTCCGACGGCGTCTTCTACACGCCCCGCCAGGACCAGGACGCCGCCGGTGGCGACGAGGCCAACGGCTACCTCTACATCAGCACCGAAGACCCGTGGCCCGTCCAGGACCCGATCGCCGCCGGCCGCCTGCCCGACTCCTGGATCGACACCGACGAGAGCGGCGCCGCGCACGTGCTGCCGCGGCTCCGCGACCACCTGCCCCGTGAGGTCTGGCTGGGCACCGACGGGCGCGAGCGGAGGGAGGGCGACGGTGTCCGGGCGGCCTACTTCTCCACCCCGTTCCGGTTCTGCCTGCGCTGCCGCGTCTCCTACACCCAGACGCGCGGCAAGGACTTCGCCAAACTCGCCTCCTACGCCGCCGAGGGCCGCAGCTCGGCGGTCTCGGTGATCAGCTCCAGCATCGTCCGGAGCCTGCGCGCCCAGAGCGGCCTGGACGACGAGGCCAAGAAGCTGCTCACCTTCGTCGACAACCGGCAGGACGCCAGCCTCCAGGCGGGCTTCTTCAACGACTTCGTCCAGGTCACGCAGGTGCGCGGCGCCCTGTACCACGCGGCGCGGGAGGCCGGGGAGAAGGGGCTCACCCACGAGAACGTCGCGCACGCGGTCGCGGACGCCCTGAGTCTCGACATGAAGGACTTCGCGCAGAACCCGGGCGTGAAGTTCAGCCAGAAGGAGAATGTGAAGCGGGCCCTGCGCATGGTCCTGGCCTACCGTCTCTACGCCGACCTCGAACGCGGCTGGCGCGTCACGATGCCGAATCTGGAGCAGACCGGCCTGATCCGCTTCGGCTACTCCGACCTCGACGATATCGCCGCCGACGAGGAGTGCTGGGAGAACGCCCACCACGCTCTCCGTGACGACGGGCCGGAGCACCGCGCCGCCCTCGCACACCTCCTGCTGGACGAGATGCGCCGCCAGCTCGCCGTGGACATCGACGTCCTCACCCAGCACGGGCAGGAGCGCATCGAGAGCCTGTCGGACCAGCTCCTGCGGGGAACATGGGCGCTCCCGCACGGCGAACCCATGGTCAAGGCCCGGACGGTCTTCGCGATCCCTGCCACCAGGGGCGGCAGCCGCGGCAGCGTCCACTTCACTGGGCGTACCGCGCTCGGCCGGTACCTGCGCGCACCGCGGCGGTTCCCCGCGTTTCCCGGCACGCTCTCCGTCACCGACGCCGAGCAGATCATCGCCGATCTGCTGAGGGTCCTGGAGGACGTGGGGCTCCTCGCCGTGGAGACCGAGACGAAGGAGGGCGTCCCCGGCTACCGGCTGAAGGCGTCCGCCCTGGTCTGGCGCGCGGGCGACGGGACGTCCGGTGCCCCCGACCCCCTCCGGAAGGTCGTCGACCCGCAGGCCGAGATCCGCGTCAACGGCTTCTTCCGCGACCTGTACCGGGAGACGGCGAGCCGACTCGTCGGGCTGGAGGCGCGCGAGCACACCGCCCAGGTCCGCAACGAGGACCGCATGCAGCGCGAGACCGACTTCCGCGAGGGCAGGCTCCCCGTCCTGTACTGCTCGCCGACGATGGAGCTGGGCGTCGACATCGCCACCCTGAACGCGGTCGGGATGCGCAACGTGCCGCCCACCCCCGCCAACTACGCCCAGCGCTCGGGCCGCGCCGGGCGCAGCGGCCAGCCGGCTCTCGTGACCACCTACTGCTCGACGGGCCGCGCCCACGACCAGTACTACTTCCGCCGCTCTGAGCAGATGGTGGCGGGCAGTGTCGAACCACCCCGGCTGGATCTCACCAACGAGGACCTTCTGCGCTCCCACGTGCACGCGATCTGGCTGGCCGAGACGGGTGTCTCCCTGCACTCGCGCATGGCGGACGTCCTGGACGTCACCGGCGACGAGCCGTCCCTGGAGATCCACCCGCACCTGTGGGACCAGTTCGTGGACGAGACCGCACGCCGCCGCGCCGTCGAGCGCGCGGACCGGGTCCTCGCCGACCTGTCGGGCGAGGAACGAGAGACGATCGAGGACACCTCGTGGTGGTACGAGGACTGGGTCCGCGACGTCGTCCGCGGCGCCGCCCAGCGGTTCGACGCCGCCTGCGACCGGTGGCGGCAGCTTTACCGGGGGGCGCTCGCCGAGCAGCGCGAGCAGAACCGCCGCGTCCTCGACCACTCCACGGAACCGAAGGCGAGGGCCCGGGCCCAGCGGCGGCGGATGGACGCCGAGAACCAGATCAAGCTGCTGAAGAACGAGGATTCCGAGCAGCAGTTCAGCGACTTCTACACCTACCGATACTTCGCCTCGGAGGGGTTCCTGCCCGGATACTCCTTCCCCCGGCTTCCCCTGGCCGCCTACATCCCGGGCGAGCGCAGGCGCGGCGCCTACATCCAGCGGCCCCGTTTCATCGCCATCGGGGAGTTCGGCCCCGGCGCGCTCATCTACCACGAGGGCGCCCGCTACCAGGTCGCCAGCGTCCAGGTCCCGGCGGGCGCGGAGGCGGGCGACGTCGCCACCACCGAGTCCCGCATCTGCGGGTCGTGCGGCTACTGGCACTCCCGGCAGGCGGGCGTGGACCGCTGCGAGGAGTGCGACGCCGAACTCGGCGGGACGCTGTCGCAGATGATGGCGCTGCAGACCGTGCACACCGTCCGCCGGCAGCGGATCTCCTCCGACGAGGAGGAGCGGCGCCGGGCGGGCTTCGAGCTCCAGACCGTCTACCGGTTCAGCACCCACGGCACCCGCCCGGGCCGCCTGCACGCCGAGGCGGAGAGCGGTGGCGCCCGGATCGCCGACCTCGTCTACGGCGACGCCGCCGCGATCCGCGTCATCAACCGGGGCCGCCGCCGCCGCAAGGACGCGAGCGACGTCGGGTTCTGGCTCGACCCAATCCGGGGCCGCTGGCTGAGCGAGACGAGCGCGGCCGACCTGGCGCCCGAGGACGACGGGCTCCGCCCGCTGAAGGACGCCGCCCGCGCGGTGAAGGTCGTCCCGTTCGTCGAGGACCACAAGAACATCTGTGTGTTCCGGCTGACCCGCCGGTTGTCGGAGGCCGAAGCCGTCACCCTGCGCTACGCCCTGGAGCGCGGGATGGAGACCCACTTCCAGCTGGAGGACTCCGAGCTGACCAGCGAGGGCCTGCCGGACGCCGACGGCCGTGGCCGGATGCTGTTCGTGGAGAGCGCCGAGGGCGGCGCCGGGGCGCTGCGCCGCCTGCACGACGAGCGCGGCACCCTCGCCGAGGTCGCGAGGACCGCCCTGCGGATCATCCACGTCGACCCGGCCACGCTGGAGGACCTCGGCTCCGCGCCCGGTGCCCGCGAACGCTGCGAGCGCGGATGCTACGACTGCCTGCTGTCCTACACCAACCAGCTCTTCCACCAGCGGATCGACCGGCACGCCGTCATCGGCCTGCTGGCGGAGCTGGCCGGGGCGGAGACGGTCGCCCGCGCCGCTCAGCAGGGAACGGTGGACGAGCACGCCGGCGGCCTCGCCGACGCGTCCGGCAGCGAGCTGGAGCGCCGGTTCGTCACCTTCCTCAAGCAGAGCGACTATCGTCTGCCGGACGAGGCGCAGACGCTGGTGGCCGGCGCGCTGGCCCGTCCCGACTTCGTGTACCGGCTGGCGGCCGGGCCCGTCGCCGTGTTCGTCGACGGCCCCCACCACGAGCACGCGACGGTGCGGGAACGCGACGTGCAGGCGGAGGCGCGGCTGCTCGACCTCGGCTGGCTGGTCATCCGGTTCGCGTACGACAAGGAGTGGAGCGACATCGTGGGCGAGTACCCGAGCGTCTTCGGCACCGGGCGGGGCAGCGCCTGATGCCCGCGTCCGCCCCCGCCTACTCGCCCGGCTCCCTCATCTCCGCCCGCGGCCGCGAATGGGTCGTCCTGCCCGAATCCGCGGACGGGTTCATCGTCGCCCGGCCCCTAAACGGCGACCGCGAGTTCACCACCGGCCTGTTCGCCGACGAGGTGGAGCCCGCCAGCTTCCCGCGCCCGGCGGCGGTCCCGGGGCAGATCGGCGACAGCGTCGCCGCGGGCCTGCTGCGCACCGCGATGCGGATCGGCTTCACCTCGGCCGCCGGACCGTTCCGCTCCCTCGCCGCCATCGCCGTCGAGCCCCGCCAGTACCAGCTCCTCCCGCTGCTGATCGCGCTGCGGATGGACACCGTCCGCCTCCTCATCGGCGACGACGTCGGCATCGGCAAGACCATCGAGGCGTCCCTGATCGCCAAGGAGCTGATCGAGCAGGGCGAGGCGGAGCGCCTCACCGTGCTGTGCTCGCCCGCGCTCGCCGAGCAGTGGCAGGCCGAGCTGCGCGACAAGTTCGCGATCGACGCGCGGCTCGTCCTGCCGTCCACGGTCACCCGCCTCCAGCGCGGCATGCGCGCCGACGAGTCGATCTTCGAGAAGTACCCGTACACGGTCGTGTCCACCGACTTCATCAAGGGCGACCAGCGCCGCGCCCAGTTCCTGCGCGCCTGCCCCGAACTGGTCATCGTGGACGAGGCCCACACCTGCGTCCCGGCGGGCGGCGCCGGGACGGCTCTCCGGCAGCGCCGCTACGACCTCCTCAAGGAGCTCGCCGAGGACTCCGAGCGGCACCTGATCCTCGTCACCGCCACCCCGCACAGCGGCAAGGAGGACGCCTTCCGCGACCTCATCGGCCTGCTCGACCCCGAGCTCGCCACCGTCGATCTGGAGACCGAGAAGGGGCGCGACCGGCTCGCCCGCCACTTCGTGCAGCGCCGCCGCCGCGACATCCGCCGCTACCTGGACGAGGAGACCCGCTTCCCCAAGGACAGGATGCTCCTGCCCGTCGAGTACGAGCAGGACGAGGGCCAGGCCGAGTTGATGGCCAAGGTCCTGTCCTACGCCCGCGAGACCGTCCGCGACCCGGAGACCCATGAGGTGCGGCGCCAGGTCCGGTGGTGGTCGGCGCTGGCGCTGCTGCGCTCGGTGGCGTCCTCGCCCCGCGCCGCCGCCGCGACGCTCCTCGCCCGCTCTGCCGCCGACGCCGCCGAGACCGTCACCGAGGCCGACGCGCTCGGCGCCCAGGGCGTGCTCGACATGGTCGAGGAGGAGGCTCTCGAAGGAGTCGACGTCGCACCCGGCGCCGACCACGAGGACCTTTCCGCGCGGGCCCGCGCCCGCCTGCGCGCCCTGGCGGACGAGGCCCGCGCGCTGGAGGGCGCCGGGCACGACGCGAAGCTGCGCAAGCTCATCGCCGAGGTCAAGGCGCTGCTCGCCGACGGCTACGACCCGATCGTGTTCTGCAAGTACATCCCCACCGCCGAGTACGTCGCCGAACACCTCGCCGCGGCTCTCGGACGCAAGGCCGGTGTGGAGGCGGTGACGGGCACCCTCCCGCCCGCCGAACGCATCGACCGCATCGAGGAGCTCACCAAGCGGTCCAGGCGCCGCGTCCTCGTCGCCACCGACTGCCTGTCCGAAGGCGTCAACCTCCAGGAGCACTTCAACGCCGTCGTCCACTACGACCTCGCCTGGAACCCGACCCGGCACGAGCAGCGCGAAGGCCGCGTCGACCGGTTCGGTCAGCGCAGCCAGAAGGTCCGCGCCATCACCCTGTTCGGCACCGACAACGGCATAGACGGCGTCGTCCTGGACGTCCTGATCCGCAAGCACGCCACTATCGCCAAGCAGACCGGCGTGGCCGTCCCCGTCCCCGAACGCAGCGAGACGGTCGTGAAGGCCCTCGTCGAGGGTCTGCTCCTTCACAGGAAGGACCCCGACCAGCTCGCCTTCGACTTCGAGGTCGTCCAGGCCCGCGACCGGCTGCACCGCTCCTGGGAGAGCGCCGCCGCCCGCGAGTCGAAGGTGCTCACCAAGTACGCGCACTCCGGAGTCAAGGAGCTGGACGAGGTGCGGCGCGAGGCCGCAGAGGCCCGCACCGCGCTCGGACGGCACACCGACGTGGCCCGCTTCGTCCGAGAGTCGCTGTCGGCCATGGGCGGCGCCGTCCAGGTCGGGGCGGACGGCTTCACCGTCCAGACCCAGGGCCTGCCCATCGGCACCCGGCACGCCCTCGGCCTGATCGGCCCCGCCGAGGAGGAGACGAAGCAGCCCCTCCTGGACTTCCTGCACGACGTGCCGGCCCCCACCGGGAAGCACGCTCTCGTCCGCACCGACCCGGCGGTCGTCGCGCTCGCCCGCTACGTCGTGGACGCCGCCCTCGACCCGGAACTGCCGGACCGCGAGCGGCCCGCCCGCCGCTGCGGCGCGATCCGCACCACCGCCGTCACCTCCCGGACGACGCTCCTCCTCGTCCGCTACCGCTTCCACCTCACGCTGCCCAGGCCGCCCCGGCGCGACGACCCTCGGCCCGAGCCCCGCACGCTCGTCGCCGAGGACGCCCAGATACTGGCCTACAGGTCGGTTCCGGGCGCGGCAGGTCCCCCCACGGGGGAGGCGTCGGGCCCCGGCGGACGCGAATGGCTGACGGACGAGGAGGTCACCGCGCTGCTCGGCGCCGGACCCGACGCGAACGTCCTGCCCGAACTCGTCCAGCGCGCCGTCCAGGCGTCCATCGACGAACTGGGCACCCCGCCCGCGCCCGGTGAAGCTGCGCCGCCCGGCTCCGTGCAAGCCGACCTCGACGCCCGCGCCGCCGGCCTCGCGGACCGGCTGGAGGCCGCGCACCGCCGCGTCCGGACGTCGGTGGGCGCGGTCCGCCGCGGCCTCGACGTTCGCCCCCACGACCACGCCGACGTCCTCGGCGTCTACGTCTACCTGCCCGCGGGAGGCGCCCGGTGACCGGCTCGCCCTACAACGCCGTCCACATCGAGGGCGGCCTGCTGTCCGCCGACCTGATCGAGCGCATCCGGTCGGCCGCAAGGGACCTGCCCGGCAACCGCCCGGAGGACTACCATCTCGCCGCCGGGGAGCGCCTCGGCGAGGCCGCCAGCCGCAAGTGGGACTACCTCAAGGGCGCCTACCGCGCCTTTCGTGAGCGCCTGGACGCGCTGCCGCCGACCGACTCGGCCGTCACCGAGACCCGTGAACGCTGGCTGCTGCGCCTTTTCGACGAACTCGGCTTCGGACGCCTCACGTTTCTGCGGGGCGGCATCACGGTGGGGGAGAAGACGTACCCGGTCTCCCACCAGTGGGGCGAGCACGTCGCCGTCCACCTGCTCGGCTGGAACACCGACCTGGACCGCCGGACCAAGGCCCACGGGCAGACCGGCCGCGCCCCGCAGTCGATGCTGCAGGAGTTCCTCAACGCCAGCGACCCGCACCTGTGGGCCGTGCTGTCGAACGGGCGGGTCCTCCGCATCCTGCTGACTCGTCCGCGCTCGTCGGGTCGGCGTACGTGCAGTTCGACCTGGAAGCCATCTTCGACGGCGACCTGTACCCGGAGTTCGTGCAGCTCTTCGCGCTCCTGCACTCGTCCCGGTTCGAGCTGCTGCCCCGCGACGACGGCGGAGAGCCGACCGTCGCCGACTGCTGGCTCGAACGCTGGCGCGCTCACGGAATCGACACCGGCAGCCGCGCACGCGAGCAACTGCGGCTCAACGTCGAGCTTGCCCTGAACGAACTGGGCACGGGTTTCCTCGAAGCGAACCCGAAACTGCGCAAGGACCTGGCGGACGGACGCCTTTCCCGTCAGGACCTCCGGCAGGAACTGCTCCGCCTCGCCTACCAGCTCATCTTCCTGTTCGTCGCCGAAGGCCGTAAGGCTCTCCTTGTGCAGGACCCGCCGGACGCGACACGCGAGCAGCGGGCCGAGTTCCAGGCCGCCCGCGACCGCTACACGGACTACTTCTCCGTCGAGCGCCTCCGCCGCATCGCGTCCCGCCGCCGGGGCGACCGCCACAAGGACCTGTGGCGGACGCTCGTCGTGGTCATGGACGCCCTCGGCACGGACGGCGGGCGTCCGCAGCTCGCCCTGCCCGCCCTCGGCGGTTTGTTCTTCCGGGCCGGAGACCCCCTCAACGACGGCGACCTCGCCCCCGACCTGCTGCGGGGCTGCGAACTCACCAACGAGCGGCTCCTGTCCGCCATCCGGCTCCTCACCGAGTTCAAGGACAAGAAGGGCCGCGTCCACCGCGTCGACTACCAGCACCTCGGCGCGGAGGAACTCGGGAGCGTCTACGAGTCGCTGCTCGAACTCGAACCCCAGATCGACGGCGCCGCGCCCCGCTTCTGGCTGGAGAACCTGCGCGGCAACCAGCGCAAGACCACCGGCTCCTACTACACGCCCACGGCCCTCATCGACGAGCTGCTGAAGACCACACTCGACCCGATCATCGATGAGTACGCCAAGTCGGGAAACCCCGACGACCTCCTCAAGATCACCGTCTGCGACCCGGCCTGTGGCTCAGGGCACTTCCTGGTGGCCGCCGCCCGTCGCATCGCCAAGAAGTACGCGGTCCTCTGGAGCGGCGACGACGAACCGACGCCGATGGTGGTCCGCGAAGCGATGCACAAAGTCGTCGAGCGGTGCGTCTACGGCGTGGACATCAACCCCATGGCCGCCGAGCTCGCCAAGTTCTCCCTCTGGCTCGAATCGCTGGAACCGGGACGCCCCCTGGCGTTCCTGGACTCCCACATCAAGGTCGGCAACTCCCTGCTGGGAACGACCCCGAAGCTGCTGATCGGGGGAATCCCGGACGAGGCTTTCAAACCCATCGGGGACGACGACAAGAAGATCGCTGCACAGTTCCGCAAGGACAACGCCAAGGAACGCGGCCGGCAGCTGGCCATCCAGGACGCGGGCCTGTTCGACCTCGGCCCCGTCAACGGCCCGGATGACACGTCCGAGCTGACCCGGCAGGTCACCGCCCTGAACCGGATGCGCATCGGCTCCATCGAGGACATCCGCGAACAGGCCCGCCGCTTCCGCGCCCTGCTCGACGCTCCGGAACGCGCTCAGCGCAAGCGCATCGCCGACGCCTGGTGCGCGGCGTTCGTGTTCCCCAAGCAGAAGGAGCCGCGCCCCATCACCTCCGCCACCCTCAAGATCATGGGCGGGGACGAGGAGGCGGAGAAGCTCTTCGCGCAGGCCGCGCCCACCGAGGCGATGGAGCGGGAACTCGACAAGATCGTCGAGCAGTACGGCTTCTTCCACTGGCACCTGGAGTTCCCCGACATCTTCCGCGTCGGCGACGACTCCACTCCGGATGCGAACCACGACACCGGCTGGCAGGGCGGCTTCACCTGCGTCCTCGGCAACCCGCCATGGGAGCGCGTGAAACTCCAGGAGCAGGAATTCTTCGACTCCCGCAATGAGGAGATCACTAAAGCCCACAATGCGGCCGCCCGGAAGAAGCTCATCGACAAGCTGAAGACGAGCGAGGAACTCTCTGACCGGGCGCTCTATCAAGAGTTTCAGACTGAATTGCGCAAGGCCGCAGGGTGGAGTCAACTACTCCGTTCCTCGGGTCGATACCCGCTGACGGGACATGGTGACGTCAACACCTACGCAGTCTTTGCGGAGACCGCTCGGACGGTCATTGGCCCTTGGGGCCGCACTGGTCTCGTGCTCCCGACAGGCATCGCTACTGACGCCACTACTGCCCCTTTCTTTGGGGGCCTCGTGCGCCAGAGTAGGTTGATTTCGTTCATGGAGTTCGAGAACGAAGAATTTCTCCTCAGTCGGGACGTCCACCACAGCTTCCGTTTTTGTCTTCTGAGTATGGCAGGACGAGAATGCAAGGTGGATGAGGCGAACTTCTCTTTTGGGGCGCGGCGGATCTCGGATATCGAGAACCGTCGCTTCACGATGCCTCCAGAAGACATACTTCTGCTCAACCCTAACACGGGGACGGCGCCACTGTTTCGTTCTCGACGGGACGCTGAGATCACTCTCGACATTTACCGGAGGGTGCCGGTTCTCTGGCGCGATTCGCCGCGCAGCAACCCGTGGGGAATCTCTTTCATGACCATGTTTCACATGGCGAACGATTCATCAATGTTCAAAGCCCGGGAGGAATTGGAGGCGGAAGGCTGGACTTCAAAGGGTAGTAGCTTTGTTCGTAACGGCCAGGTGATGATGCCGCTCTATGAAGCTAAAATGCTTCATCATTTTGACCACCGGCTCGGCACCTATGAGGGGCAGACGGCTGCACAGGCAAAGATGGGTACGCTTCCGCGTCTCTCGGTAGAGGATAAAGCAAACCCTGATAGGCGTGCACTGGCGCGCTATTGGGTTCCCGAAGAAGAAGTAATTGCTGCTCTTGAGGGACGCTGGGACAAGAATTGGCTCATTGGGTGGCGGGATATTGCACGTAGTACGGACGAACGCACGCTGATCAGCTCCGTACTTCCTGTCGCTGCCGTAGGGCATACATTCCCGATCGCGCGTATCTCCGCCTCGCCAGTTTCTGGCTATTACGCAAACTCCTGCACTTTCATTATCGATTACCTATTGCGGCAGAAGTTGGCGGGCACTCATCTTACATACGGATATCTTAAGCAACTCCCGTTCATTGCGCCCCAAGCATATGATCGCATATCGCCCTGGGATTCGACAGATAAGCTGCGTGACTGGGTTCGAGATCGAGTCTTGGAGCTGACCTTTGTCACTCAGGACCTCGCCTCATTTGCCTTGGAGTTGGGGGACGAGGGGCGCCCCTTCCTCTGGGATGAAGAGCGGCGGTTCGCTATGCGTGCGGAGCTCGATGCTGCGTACTTTCACCTATACGGCGTCGCCCGCGATGATGTCGGCTACGTCATGGACAGCTTCAGGGCCTTCCAGCGCAACGATCCTGAGCGCTTCGCGCGGACCAAGGCGTTGATCTTGGATGTCTATGATGCGATGGAGCGGGCGATGGAGACTGAAAAATTGTACGAGACGATTGTCGACCCGCCGCCAGGTGAAGGCCCGCGTCATCCGGATAGGTGATTCAGGGAGTCCGAAATGCCGACGGCCTTGAGACGACATTACGTCTCAAGGCCGGTGACGTTACTGAGGGTCAGTGGCCAACCGTTCGGATCCTGTGGAGGAAGCTACGCCATTCCTCTCTGGTGAAGTTCAGAATGGGCCCGGTGCAGTGAAGCCGAGTGTCCCGGACACCGACCGTGCCGTCAGTTGCTCGGCCCGCTTCGACGCAGTGTCCGTCGGGGTCGCTGTGGCGTGACTTGCGCCAGTTGTGGAACTCCTTGGTCATGTCCTCGATCCTGTCTCGTCGGTAAGCCTCTTGGCTACCCGTTCGAGGAAGGCGATGCTGGCCTCGCGAGACAGAGCAGCCTCCCGGAGGCGGTCGTACATCCCTATATATCGCATCACCTCGGCGCGCTGGTTGAGGATGACGTCTGTGGTGACGGTGTCAACTATCGCCATAGGGGGATCGCCGGGCTCGGGGAACGTGTACAGGTAGAAGGACGACTTGGGAAGCAAGCCCCCCGGGATGCCAGCGCTGTGGAGGAGCACGCGAACCGTGATTCGTTCCTGCTCCGAGACCACCCTCACCATGTGTTCGAGTTGGGCTGCCATCGTTTGCGGTGGCACAGTCAATCGATGGATCACGCACTCGTCCAGGATGGTCTCGTATGTGGGGCCGCCCTGCCTGAGCAGTTCACGTTGCCGGTTCACGCGGGCCTCGGTCAGCCGCTCCGGTTGATAGTTGAGGCTCCTCTGGCTCTCGTCGAGCTTGATGAGAGCCTCGATGAACGGACGGCACTGTAGAGCGCCAGGCATCGCGGTCTGGTCGTAGGTACGGACGCTCGCGGCGTTGTATTCGAGGTCGGCTGCGAGCTTCTGACGGGGACCCATGGACATGCCGTAGCGGTCCCACCAGCCCTTCTGCGCGGCCTCGCGGGCGAGTTGGAGTAGCCGGTCGTACTGGCTGCCGGTGATCTCGAGGGCGTCGAGCATGTTCATGATCTCGGCCAGGTCGGGGCGGATCTGGGCGTTCTCCAGGCGGGTGATCTTTGTCCGGGAGTGGAAGACGAGGCGGGCGAGGTCGTCGGTCGTGAGGCCGCGGCTCTCCCGGAGTTTGCGGATCTCGACCGCCAGCCGGCGGCGGCGGACGTAGGGGCTCGGCATGGCCGTCCTCCCGATATCGCGTCGGACACGTTCCGTACTGATCGCTTACTGACTGCAATCGAACGTGCCCGGCAATAGTAAAGTCACGCCCCGACAAAACCTCGCCACACCGACGTGGGGTCGAAAATCCGCACGTGCGAAACTTGGAAGTTGCAGCCTTTGCCAGCCCGATATGGTCGTGAAGACCATTTTTTATACGCCCATACCTGCGTGTACCGGAAACGTGCGATAAGGCCTGGGGAGTCGAGCCGCTTCGTCCTCGTGCTAATTCCGGCCGTCGCGGCGGCCGGAGAGGGCTGTCAGGGCGTCATGGCCTCTACGGTCTGCGCCGCGTCCGTTGCCACTGCGCCAAACACTTCCTGGAGCGGCCGAGTCTGCGGCCGTCATCCTGGTTGCCCTTTTCAGGAGGATGTGGAGGCCGAGGCGGAGGCTTCATCCCGCCGCGCCGCAAGCCACTCCTCGGTATAAGCGGCGACCTCATCGATGAACTGTTCCAGCCCCGCCCGATCGAGCTCCATCTCGGCGACGAGGTAGAGCAGGATGAAGACTTCAGCGTAGAGCACAGCTCTCAAATCATCTGTTCTGCCGACTTGAAGTGTTGGTGCGCCGACGGCAGAGCGAAGCATGTCCTCGGCGAGCGAAACGTCGATCAGCCCTGCGGTCTCTTGGGCCTTGACCCGCACGTCGGCCACGAGTCGAACGATCTCGCTGTCCGTGTAAGTCGGCGAAAATCTCCGACGCACCGCAACACAGAACGCCCCGTAGAGCAGTGACATGTAACCGGCCGCTGTCTCCTCGTTCGCCTGGATCTTGTCCTTCAGGGGAACCCACGCCTCCGGCCCCTCCAGCAGGAAGGACCGCAACGCCAGGATGTTTTCCTCGGAGACCTGTGTGGCTGGAAAATTGGTCACTTGTGTCACCCCTCGTCGGCCATTGCCCTCGCTTTAGCTATAAAAGCAGTCAACTCCGCATCAGTTAGATTGGCGTCAGAGATCAAACCTGCCAGCAGAAACAGCTCGGTTGTGTACACAGTACTATCGTCGATGTCGGCGATAGACCCTTCGCCGAGCACGGCCCGCAGTAGCCGCTCGGCGATGTGTGCGTCAACTTTCTCGGTGGCTTCTGGCGTCCTTGCGCGGAGGGAGGCGACGAAGTCAATTATTTGAGATGTGACAGTAGTTGGGTCACTCTTGCTGAAACGGCGATTTGTGGCGAGAAAGAAGGCGGCAGCGATCAGAATTGGGTATTCGGACTGGACGTTTTCCTTGTCAAGCCCTCGCAGTCGCCTCAAATGCTCATCTGTCTGCCCTGCAAGTTGTGCATGCAAGGTGGCAGCCATGTCGTCAGTTATGGGCACGTTCTGCTCCTGTCACTTTTACTCGGATCTTCTTTATGCCAGTGCGAGCGGCGCGCGCGACCTCGTAGACTACAATTCCTGCCCCGAGAATACCTATAGCGGCATTAGCGCCCTGGATGCTTTCATGATGGGGCTTTGCTTCGACGGCGGGCTTACTTGTTGCGGTACCTGTTGGTCGGTCCCATTTAAGTACTTTGCCGATGTCTTTGGCGAGTTTCTCCGTAGTGTCCATGACGTCGTCGGACATTCGAATGAACTCACGTCCGTTCTGCTTCCAGCGAGCAAGGGCCTCGGTATCTTCGTCAGAATCTTCTGAGTTTTCTGGATCGTCATCGGGGTCGCGGAGTTCGCCGCGGCCAGGCTCGCCGCCTCTGGCTCCGACCGGGTCGAGGACTTCACGAGTCGGGAGTCCTGCCGGTTCTGTGATTTCCGGTTCGCTGCCCGTCTGGTCGGTTTCCTCTCGTCCGTATCGAGGCTCGACGTGTACCTGGCCTTGGCTGTCGGTGTACACATCGGAAATAATTAGATTTGAGCGAACTTCCGGTCCTGACGCATCTGTACCTTCCGGGTCCGACTCGGTGCCGTCGCCCTCGGCATTTCTACCATGGCCGTCGCTCTGTTCATCGAGAGCTTCTGGGGGCGTGGGGTTCTCGCCGGTTCCTTCGGGAGGGGGTGGGGGCTCGTCGGCGGGCTTCGGGTGGTCTGTCTCGTTGCCCGTGGTTCCGTCGGCAGCCCCAGGCTCTGGGGGCTCGGTGCCTTGGTCTGTGGCTTCTGGGCCAGTGGTCGAAACTTCGCGGCCGGGTTCGGGAACGGCGGGGTCGGTCTCGGCGGCTGGTTCGGTGGGTTGGCCGACCTCTGATCCCGGCGGCGTCTCGTCCTTCCCGCCTTGAGGCTGGTCATCGGCGGGCGATGCGTTGTCTGCTGGTGGTCCAGTCGGCGGGTCGCCGCTATCGCCGCCGTCGTCGCCCGAGCCGGAGGAGTCTGGTCGCGGGAGGGGCTCGTGTTCCTGATCTTGCGGGCGTGGTGCCTCTTGCGTCGGGGGCTCGGCCTCTACTGCGGGGGTCCCAGTCGGAGGCTGGTCGCGGCCGTTGGACCCTTCGCCGTCGCCGGTGGTGCCGGGCGGTGTCTCGGCGGCCGGGGGTTGTGTTTCGGGTCCGTGGCCGTCCGTTCCCGTGTTCTCGTTCTGCGGCTGAGTTCCGCTGTCACCGCTTTCGCTGGTGGTTCCTTCTCCGGTGCCATCGGTGGGCTGGGTGTCTTGGAATACGGCTCGCCAGTGGTCCGCGTCTGCCGCTTGTTGCTCTCGGGTGGCGGCGAGGCTTGCTAGGCGGGAGCCTGGGGGGAACTGGGAAGCCTCAGTCGGACTGCTCGGCTGCTCGGAGGACGCGGGGTCGTCGGCGGCATCGCCGTTGTCCTTGCCGCCGTCCCCCTCTTCCGCCTTGCCTGGCTCGGACTGATCGGTCTTGGGGCCGCGGTCGTCGCCGCCCCGCTCGCCCTCGTCTTGCCGAGGGCTCTCGATCTCGACCTGGCCGGGCTTTTCCGCTTCCGCGCCCCCGTTGTCGGCCCGAGTCGGGTCGGGAGCGTCGTGGTCACGCTCTTCCCCCGACTCGGAGCCGACTTCGGTCTTGCCGGCCTCTGGTTCCTTCTCGGTCTTCGGCTCGGCTTCCGACGGCGGGTCGCCAGGGGTCTGCGGCTTCTCCGCGGCCGGGCCGGTGGAGGAGGAATCGGTTGAGGATCCGTTGGGTTGCGCCTCGCGGTCGCCTCGCTGTTCGGTGCCGGTTTCCGGCCGGCCTGGAACCGGCTGGCCCGCTGCCACATAGCTGTCTATGCGAGGCGTCTGAGATCCGCCGGAGGCGTCGGCCGGGGGTTTGGCGTCGGTGCGCGGCGGGGTGGGTTTGTCGGGGCCCTCGGGGCCCTCGGGGCCCTCGCCCGGCCCGCCAGGGCGGTTGTCAAAGCCCACGCTCGCAGCCCTTTCCGTCGGGGGAGGCGAACCGGTCGGCCAGACGGTTCACCAGACGTGTCCGTGACGTGCGGGGCCAACGCCGGATCACACCGGCCCCTATGTAATCGCGCACGTGCGAACTTTGCACGTGCCGATTTGCCGCTCACATCCGACTGGTGCGCGTATCGCGTGACCGTGTGACGGTTTCACGGTGCTTCCGTCCGCTTTTCCGGATGGGTGAGGACGGTACGGCGCCAAAGGGCAAGTCATTCAAGTGTTCCGGTGGTGCGGCTTTCATGCCTAGATGGGTGGTCTGAGCGACGGCTCCTCGTCGCTCCGCCCGCGCGTGCTGGCTTCGGGCGCGTGAATTCCGCACATGCGGAGATCGGACGTTAGACCGGCACTTGTGCTGAATCCCTTGCTGGGGCAAGTGGAGCTCTGATTCTCCGTGCCTGAATGGCGACCGAGTGTGACGATGTGCGTGCGGATAACGGTGGGACCTGCCAGATCCGCAACGCTGACGTCCATCACGACCCGAGGTGCTCTGATGTCCCTGACCATGCTTCCGGCGGTCCAGCCGGCGCCGCTGTGCTGGCGGCGCTCCTTCCCCGGCGGGCCCGAGCAGGCCCGCAACGCCCGCCGGTTCGTCAGCTGCCTGCTGGACGGCTGCCCCTTCCTCGACGACGTCCTGCTCGCCGCCGACGAACTGGTCGTGAACGCGCTGCGGCACACCAAGTCGGGCCAGGAGGGCGGCTCCTTCACCGTCCAGGTCGTGCGGGACGGCGGCCTGGTGGCCGTGTCGGTCACGGACCAGGGCGGTCCCGGCGAGCCCGCGGCGCTGGACGCCGCCGAGCTGGCCGAGTCCGGCCGTGGCCTGCGCACCGTCTCGCTCACCGCCGCGAGTTGGGGATGGCACGGCAACGGCGAAGGCCGGACGGTCACCGCCGTGTTCACGGGGGAGTGGGCCGCGTGACCGAGCCCGCCTCCTGGACGCACGACCAGGTCCACCTGCGCGTGCACGCCGCGATGACCGCCGCGATGCGCGCCGACCCCCACTCCATCGACGCCGCCCTCGTCCAGACCGGAGGCCTCGACCCCTCCAGCCGGACGTTCGTCGCCCGTTCACGGCGCCTCGTCCTCGCCTGCACCGCCGCGCTGACCTGCGTCCTCGCCTCCCACCGCCCCGGCGAGAACCCGCAAGGCGAACCGGTCTGCCGGGGCTGGGGGACCTCCGAATGCCGGACGCTGCGCGGCCTCGCCCACGTCCTCGCCGCTTACAGCGTCCGCCCGGCCCTGGTCGACCGGGCCGAGGCATGGCGGCGCGCGGACGCGCACTTCTGGCGCGGCGGCCGACCCGTCCCGCTGCTCATCGAGGACTTCGCGGACGGATTCGTCGCCCGCGCCGCCGACGGCCCCGGCGACGACGAGGCCCCGCTACTGATCATCGACCGTCACACGGGCGCCCTGAGCCGCTGGCCGTCCATGCCCGTCGACGCCCTCGCCTGCGAATATGTCCGCTACAAGGAAGGGCTCTAGACGGCTCATGCGCAGAATGCGCACTCGACACTTCTGCGCCCGCCGCGACCGCTCTCCGCGCAGCGGTCCGCGGTCGGCGGACGAATAGTGGAACGCGGCGTATGGGTGGCATCGTGCGGCCCATATCTGCCAGCCTTTGCGGTATGTCCAGCCGCAGCGAACTCCGAAGCGAGATGCTCTTCACCGCCGCGCACCTCCTGGCCGAATTTCATTCGGGTTCGCCTGGTGCCGGTGTCCCCTACCGGGAGCTCCACGACCGGGTTCTGGAGACCAATCCCGATCTGAAAGGGCGCTGGCAGGAGTTCGCGGGCGACGCGTGGTATGACAACTCCTACCTTGAGCTGCAGTTCGCCAGTATCGGGTTGGTCAAGGCCGGATGGGTGCACAAGAGCCGGCGGAGGTGGTTTCCGACGGGCTTGGGACGTTCGGCGCTGGCGGCCTGTCCCGATCCGGTCTCCCTGTCCGCCGAACTCGATCGGGTTTATGCGTACTGGGAGCGGCACAAGGAGAACTTCCAGACCGCGATGGCGATGGCCGAGGTGCTTCCCGAGGGGCGCTGGGCGTCTGTGAACGAAGTCGCCTCCGAAACCGGGCTGGAGACCGCCGCGCTCGTCGGCCTGCTGCTCGGGAACCGGCCCGAGGGCTGGCACCGGCTCCTCTCCGACGACGGCACGCTCCCGCGCGAGGCACATACCACCGAGTCCGAGCGGACGCAGTGGCTCCGGATGCTGGATGAGGAAGGCGCGGCGACCTTCATCGGTGGAGGGGCCGATGCACACCACCGGATGGGCGCGACCGAACTCCGGCTCCTGGTCGTCACGAACCCGGGTCCGGATCCGGCTGACCGGAGGCGCCGTGCATGGCTGGTGCGGTCGTCCGACCTCACGAACCTGTGGCTGGACGAAGGAGTGTGCTCGCTGCCGGCGGAACGGCTCCGCGACCTGGCGCCGGGCTCCCCGCTCGAGCTGATCGCCGCGGCTGTCGGGGACGACTACGCGGAGAAGAACGTCCAGGACCGCGACCGGCTCACCGCGCAGTTCCACGTCTTCCTCAGCCGGATGAAAGAGCACGACATCGTCGTCACCAACGAGGGCAGCCGGATCTACCTCGGTGAGATCACCGGAGGGCCGTCGTTCGTCAGCAGCGTGGGGGAGCGAGCGAACCTCCAACGTCCCGTCCGGTGGCACGACACCGACCGGACCCTCGACTACGAAGACCTTCCCGACGAGTTCAGCGACCTCGTCAGCAACCCCGACGCCGACATAGTCGATCTCACCTCGCTGCGGGGAGAACTGGAGAAGCTCCTCGGAGAACCCGTGGCCGTCGTCGAACGCAAGATGGTCCTACCGGAGGTCGAGGAGGACCTCGCCGAAGGTTTGCTGGTCGACCGGGAGTGGCTGCAGGAAAGCGTCGAGCTCCTGCGCGAACGTCCGCAGCTCATCTTCTACGGACCTCCCGGTACCGGGAAGACGTACCTGGCGCGGGAACTCGCCAAGCACCTCGCAGGCGGGCGGCCGGAATGCGTGCAGCTCGTCCAGTTCCACCCCGCCTACGCCTACGAGGACTTCTTCGAGGGCTACCGCCCCAAGAGGGCCGACGACGGCACCGTCACCTTCGACCTGGTGCGCGGACCTTTCCGCCGCCTGGTCAGCGCCGCGCTCTCCCATCCCGGCCGCCCCTACGTCCTGATCATCGACGAGATCAACCGCGGGAACCTCGCGAAAATCTTCGGTGAGCTGTACTTCCTGCTGGAGTACCGCAACGATCCGGTCAACCTCCTGTACGGCTCCGGGGAGGACAAAGGCTTCAGGCTCCCGCCCAACGTGATCGTCATCGGCACCATGAACACCGCCGACCGGTCCATCGCCCTCGTGGACGCGGCCATGCGCCGCCGCTTCTGGTTCGTCGAACTCCATCCGGACGCGCCGCCCACCCGCGACATGCTCGCGAAGTGGCTCGGGAAGAAGGAGCTCTCCGACGAGCCGGCGCGGCTGCTCGCCGAACTCAACAGCCGCATCGAGGACCGCGACTACCGCATCGGCCCGTCCTACCTGATGCGGGAGAGCGCAGCCACCGAAGCAGGCCTGGCTCGAATCTGGCGGACCCAGATCCTGCCACTGCTCGAGGAGCACCACTACGGCGACGGCACCGACGTCCAGGCGAGGTACGGCCTGGATGCGCTGCGAAGCGGGCTGCGGTGACCGTCGTCCGCCTCCAGGAGAACGCCTCCTGGGCGGAGCACGGACTGACCTCCGGCCAGGCCGCAGCCCTCGCCGCCACCGAACTGGTGCGGATCGCCCCCGGCCCCCGCCCCGGACTCTGGCGGCTCCGCGACAACGGCCTCGTCGGAGCCGCCCGGATCGGTCCCCGCCACGATCCCGTCGAGGTCCGCGTCCAGCCCAAGACGCCCATCGACCGCATGCTCTTCCTGCTCGGCTACGCGCGGCGGCCCCGCGGTTGGCGGCAGGACACGGTGGACGCGGGGGAGCGACCCGACCTCGTTCCCGCCCTGGCCCACGCGTTCGCCCGGTCAGCCGAACGGGCACTGCGCCAAGGCGTTCTTCTCGGCTACCGCGAGAGGGAGGAGGCGCTGTCGGTCGTCCGCGGTCGCATCCGCATGGTCGACCAGGTGCGGCGGCGCCACGGCCTTCCCGTCCCCGTCGAGGTGCGCTACGACGACTACACCGTCGACATCGCGGAGAACCGGCTCCTCCTCGCCGCCGCCCATCGGCTCCTGCGCCTCCCGGGCGTGCCGGCGGACACCCGCAGGCTGCTTCGCCACCTGCTGCTGCGACTGGACGATGTGACCCGACTCGTCCCAAGAGGACCCCTGCCTGACTGGACGCCGTCCCGCCTCAACAACCGCTACCACACGGCGCTCGGCCTGGCCGAACTCGTCCTTCGCGGCGCGTCCTACGAACTCGACGACGGAACCGCCGTCCGCGTGGACGGCCTGATGCTGGAGATGTGGCGCGTCTTCGAGGACTTCGTGTGCGTAGCCCTCGCCGAAGCGCTACGACCGTACGGCGGCACGGTGACGCTCCAGGACAAGCGCCACCACCTCGATCGTGCCCGCCGCGTAAGTCTCCGGCCCGACCTCGTCGTCAACTCCGCCGACGGGAGTCCCGTGACCGTGGTGGACGCGAAATACAAGACCGGAAAGACGCCCCAGGAAGACCTCTACCAAGTCCTGGCCTACTGCACAGCGATGAAGCTGAACCGTGCCTACCTGGTCTACGCGGCCAAGACCGAGGCCCATATCCACGTCATCACCGGCACGAACGGCCTGCAGATCATAGAGACGGCGCTCGACCTGGCGTCCACTTCGGACGACCTCCGCGCCCAGATAGCCGCCCTCGCCCACCGGATCGCCGTCGAAGAAGAAAACCCTGTTCGATGAAAGCCGCGGATGAGTCGGCTCTGCGGCGTCCGTGCCTGCCCCTCACACGCGTTTCGCCTCCTCGAACCGCCGGGCGAGGGCGGGTGAGGTGAGCGTCACCCGGGGCAGCGGCGGCTTGGCGTACCAATCGGCCTTGTACTTGCGGAGCAGGGCCTCGCCGTCGCGCTCCCAGGAGAAGCCCGGCTTCTTCAGCAGCTTCTGGAAAAGGCGGCTCGACGCGTCGGGGCCGGCCTCGGCCGCCAGGCGCCGGATCGGGACGGGGCTGATCCCCTCCTCGCGCAGGTAGGCGGAGACGATGTCGCGGTAGCGCCGTCGCCGGACGAGGTCGGGTTCGGCGAAGGCCTGCCGCGCGGCGGCGTAGTCGACGTAGAACCCGAGACCGTCCTCGGCGTCGTAGATGAGCGCGACGCTGTCCGCGTCCGTCCATTCCTCGGGCAGCGGCGGCAGGTCCGGTTCCGTCCACGGCCCCGCCTTGCTGCCGGCCAGTTCGTACGCATGACGGTAGGAGGCCATCAGGGTCCGGCGGACCTCGCCACCCGGGACGACGACCATGTCACCGCCGTACAGGTCGATGAAGGCGCGGCGCTGCTGGTCCTGCAGTTCTCGCGCCTCGGCGAGCTTTTCGGGGTTGCGGAAGACCCGCTCCGGATACCGCATGACGATCTCGGGGAGTCCGGCCAGGACGTCGTCGGCCTGGTCGGCGGGGAAGGCCATCGGGGTACCGCTGATCATCCACTCGCCGCCGACGGGCACGATCCCACCGATGAGAATCGTGCCGGGGATGAGCGCCGCGACGCCTTCCGGGCCCATGTTGGAGCGGACACGGTAGGTCAGTTCGTCCACATGGTTGAAGGCGACGACGCCGTCGTCACCGTACGGCTCCATGATCTCGAACATGCCCTGGACGCGGTCGAGCCAGCCGAGTACCAGCGCCGTGTCCTGCTCGTCGAGGCCAGGGTGTGCGGCGGCGAACAGTTCCACCACCCGGGATCCGCTCGGGAGGCGGTGGGTGAACAGGAAGTCCTCGATGACGGCCGCGAGGACGCCCTCGTCGTCGACGGCGCCGTCCGGAAAGGCGTCCAGGATCAACTCTCCCAACGCGTCGCCGAAGCGGTCGGACATGGCGAAGCCGACCAGCTCCCCCTTGAGGTCTCCCGCCCGCGCCATCCGGTCCATGCTCGCCCCCTCCGCCGCCGGCTTCCGCATCCGCACGCTACCGGCCCGCCCCGCCGCATATGACGTGGTCGAGCAACGGGCTGGTTTTGGACCCGGTCCGGGACGGGCGCCGTCTCCGGGGCCGCTCATCCGGCGAGGGTCAGGACGGGCGGTGGCCGGGGGCGTTCGGGGGCCATTCGGTGCGG
Source organism: Actinomadura sp. NPDC049753 (assembly GCF_040674655.1). Lineage (NCBI taxonomy): Bacteria > Bacillati > Actinomycetota > Actinomycetes > Streptosporangiales > Thermomonosporaceae > Actinomadura > Actinomadura sp. NPDC049753. Next base: position 57,921 of record NZ_JBFARL010000024.1, read on the forward strand.
TCGAACATGAGGTAGAGGCCGCCGAGCCACACGCGGTCGGGCTTCGGCACCACGCGTACCGAGACCGGGGCGCCGCTGGCCCGGCGGGTCGGGAACTCGCCCGGCGGCGCCGACCGGGTGAGGTAGGCGAGGCCCTGCCGCAGGAAGGCGCGCGGCCCCGCATCCAGGCGGGCCGCCCATGGCGGGTCGGTCTCGCCGCGCAGCCAGGCGTAGCAGGCCATCGCGTAGCCGAACTCGCGCTCCGTCAGATACCCGAGCCGCGAATAGCCGTCGTTGCGGGCGGCGTTCAGGGTGCGTTCGTCCAGATCCCCCAGGGGTTGGATGGAGAAGCCCCGGGTCGCCTCGCCGAATCTCAGCGCGGCGTTGGTGCTGAAGACGCCGAATCCGAAATAGACGGTGAGGAGGTCGGTGAGCCGCTCATGGTCCTTGCGCTTGGTGGTGATCCGCTCCTCGCCGAGGAGGCGGACATGGCACAGTTCGTGTGCGATCACGGCGATCAGGTAGGCGGCGTCGGACGCCTCCGTCACGTCGAGCCCGATGACCGCCCGGCCGTTTTCGACGTAGTAGTGCCCGACCGCGCGCTTTCCTTCGCGGGCCGCCGCGTCCTCGTCCTCCCGGTCGAAGAGCTCCACGGTGAGCTTGGACCGATCGATCCCCATGAGCCCGCACATCTTCGCGACCAGGTCGTCGATCTGCTCCGGCGCGCCGGTGTAGCCGGCGGACGGCAGATCCGGCCGGGGCAGGACGATCGGCCGCAGCACGGGGTCGCGGCCGAACTCCCGGACGAACCAGGTGATCGACGCCTCGATCCACGCCTGATGCGCGACACCGACCGGGCACTCGGTGCTGATTGTCGGAGACCACGGCGGGGGCGTCTCGCGTTTCTCGTCCACAAAGGATTCCTGACAGTCGTCTCGTTGCGGCCGTCAGATTTTTATCACGTACTCCGAGCTCGTAGCGGCTATTGGCCGTCAATGGCCTGAGAGGTGATGGGAAATGGATTCATATAGAATTTGGATGAGCCGCATATCGTCCGTGCAAGTGACTGGCGTGCGAATCTCGCACGTGCGCGGCCGGGGGCGTGTCACTCCTGCCTTTGCGGGTGCGTCCGTCCGGGGGCGACAATGCCGGAGTGGATGGTGATGAAGAGATCGTCTGGGACGAGTTCTGGGCGAATCTCTGGCCGGTGTGGCGGCGCGTGTTGGCCGGGACCGACGCGGACGAGCCGCCGCCCGCCGAGCCGATCCTGCGGCGGCGGCGGCTCACGACCGACTACCAATGGGTGGGGACGTTCGAGCCCGTCCGGTGGCTGACCTCGGTCACCGAGGCCCTGCTCTGGGACGACAACGGCATGGACCTGGGGCCGCTGGCGGGCCGGTCATGGGACCTGCTCCAACTCGCCGGACCGGCCTCCAACATCGATCTGGCCCAGCTCAGCGGCACCCCCGTCCGCCGCCTCATCCTGTCCGAGGTCGAGATCGACGGCCTGTCGAGCCTGAAGGACATCGTCGGCCTGGAATCCCTCACCCTCGCCCACGGCGACTTCGGGACGCTGCCGCCGCTCGACCGGCTCGCGGAAGTGGTCCTGTACACGGAGGGGGAGGTCGACCTGTCCGCCGCGGACCATCCCGGCCTGCGGGTGGTCCGCCGCGACGAGTTCTATCTCCCTCCCTTCGGCCCCGACGAGGTCGGCGCCTGACGGTCGGAGCCCGGCGGCTACTCGATGACGCGCTTGGTCATTCCTTCGACGCCCGGGTCGATGCCCCAGGTGAAGACGGTGTGCGGGTGGACGCGGATGACGTCGCCGCTGAAGCGGGAGCCCTCCGCGACCGCCGTCTCGGCGCGTCCGCGGATCTCGATGCCCCGCACCCGCCACGGCTCGACGGAGACCACGTCGTCAACGACGAAGGCGACCTGGTCGTTGTGGCGGAGGTTGCGGTACTTGCGGGACTCGGCGAGGTTCCAGCCGCCGATGTCGATCGTGCCGGTCTCGGCGTTGTAGGCGAACCCGACGGGGTTGTTCTGCGGGTCGCCCTTGGGGCCGACGGTGGCGAGGCGGCCGAGGCGCTGGGTGGAGAGGTATTCGCGTTCGAGGTCGGTGAGGCTCATGCCACCAGGCTGCAACCTCAACCGCGGCTGAGGTCAAGGGAGGCGATGACGCGGCGGAGCCGGGGCGACATCTCCTCGGGGAGCGCGTCGAGAGGCCACCAGCGGGCCTCCAGGATCTCGCCCGCGTCCAGGTCGAGCCGCCCGCCGACGATCCGGGCCGCGTAGTAGGCCTCGACCCGGTGCCGGAACCCGCTCGCGACGTGGAGCGGCGGCGCGGTGACCTCGACCTCCAGGGCCGTCTCCTCCCGGACCTCGCGCGCGACGCCGTCTTCGAGGCGCTCGCCGGCGTTGACGTATCCGCCCGGCAGCCCCCAGGCGCGGTACGCGGGCCACAGCCGGTGGCGGAGCAGCAGGATCCGGCCCTGCTCGTCCTGGACGATCCCTCCCGCGTACACCAGGAACGTCTGGTGCCGGAGCCGCGCGAGCCGCCACTGCGCCCGGCCGCTCAGCCGCCTCCACACCGGTGCGGCCAGGGTCCCGAGACGGGCCCGCGCGCCGAACGGGATCTTCATTTCCGCGATGCTAGCGGCCCGCGGACGGCGGGCGTCCGCTCCGGGGGACGGGCTGTGACTCTGGCCACACCGCGCCGGATCGGGGATCTTCGCCGCCATGCCGGTTCGTCCCAGAAGAAAGCCTTGTACGCAGATCGGGGGACGATGTGACCACGACCGCCATGGACCGTGCCGGGACGGACGCCGACGCGGCGCCCGCGAGCCGCCGCGGCGCGCATGTCCGCCTGCTCCGCAAGATCGGCGTCGCGGTCGCCGGAGCGGCCCTGATCGTCGCGGGCGTCGCCATGCTCGTGCTGCCCGGTCCCGGCATCGTCGCGATCCTCGCCGGGCTCGGGCTTCTCGGGACCGAGTTCCCGACCGCCCGCCGCATCAGCGCGAGCGTGAACGGTCACGCGCGCGCCGCGTGGCACCGGATCCGGGGTGGGGCCTCCCGCCTCGGCCGCAGGGGCTGAGTTCGGGCTGCCGCGAGGCGGATGGGGCGGGACGTCCTTCGGGCGTCCCGCCCCATCCGCTTTTTTCGTCCGTCGCGAATCGCCGCGAGATAGGTAATTGTCCCCGCATCGGTCATTCCTCTCGGCGAAGGGCCGTGCGTCTACCGCGGCCGCGGTGAGCGGCCCGCCGGGCCGGCGAAGGCGGGCGGGATCGGCGGCGGGCAGGGGGCATGGGGTGCTGGACGAACCTCCTGGGGCCACCGGGAAGCGTGCCGGAATGGTGGTGAGATCTTGAGGTCGACCGCCCCGGGTTTCCGGTTTTTTCGGATGGCAATGGCGAATCATGCCAAACAGAGTTGATCAGACTTGAGCTTGGCGTAAAGGCGCCACGGGTATAGGACGGAAGACACAATTCGATACGTCGCCCGGAGTGTGCCGATGCGTCTATCCCGCCCCAGTCTGGTCGCCTTCGGTGCGGCGACCTTCGCCGCCGCCTCACTGCTCGGGTCCGGCTCCGCCTCGGCGGCCGGGCCCGACTACGTCGCCCTCGGCGACTCCTACTCGTCCGGCACGGGGGCCGGGAACTACGATCCGAACAGCGGAACGTGCCAGCGCAGCGCGAACGCCTACCCGAACCTGTGGGCGGCGTCGCACGCGACGTCGTCGTACAAGTTCGTCGCCTGCTCCGGCGCGACGACCACGACCGTCGCCAGCGGCCAGCTCGGCGCGCTCAGCTCCTCCACGACGCTCGTGAGCATCACCGCCGGCGGCAACGACGCCGGGTTCGCCGACGTCATGCAGACCTGCGTCCTGCAGTCGAACTCCTCGTGCCAGAGCAGGGTGACGCAGGCCGAGACCTACATGAAGAACACGCTCCCCGGACAGCTCGACTCGCTGTACGGCAAGATCCGCGCGAAGTCCCCGTCGGCGCGGGTGGTGGTGCTCGGGTACCCGCGCCTCTACATCATCGTCGACTGGTGCGCGGGGCTGAGCAACACCAAGCGCACCGCGCTCAACCACGCCGCCGACACCCTCGACACCGTCGTCTCCGCCGCCGCGGGGCGCGCCGGGTTCACGTGGTCGGACGTCCGGGACGAGTTCGCCGGCCACGAGCTGTGCTCCGGCGACGACTGGCTCAACGCGGTCACGATCCCGATCGGCTCGTCCTACCACCCGACCGCGCTGGGCCACCGGTCCGGCTACCTGCCGGCGCTGACGGGGTCGGCCAGTCTGGCCCTCCAGAAGCAGACCTGACCGGCGAGGACCGCGATCGCGCCGGCCATCAGCATCGCGCTCACCCACACGGGCGAGCGGTAGCCGAGGCCGGCGCCGATCGCGGCGCCGCCGAGCCACGGGCCGAGCGTCCCGCCGACGTTGAACGCCGCGGTGGCGAACCCGCCCGCCAGCGTCGGCGCCGCGGAGCCCTGCTCCAGGACGCGTGAGATCAGAGCCGGGCCCGTGCCGAACGCCAGCATCCCCTGCACGAACACCAGCACGACGACCGCCGCCGGACTTCCGGACGTCAGCGCGAGGACGGCCCACCCGGCGGTCAGGGACGTCATGCCCGCGGCGATGAGCGCGCCGGGACGCGCGTCGGCGAGCCGTCCGCCGATGGTGACGCCCGCGAAGGATCCGGCGCCGAAGAGCGCCAGCAGCGCCGGCACCCAGGCTGAGCCGAAACCGGCGACGTTCGTGGCGAGTGGCGCGAGGTAGGTGAACGTGCAGAACGTCGCGCCCTGGAACAGCGCGTTGACGGAGAGGGTGAGCAGCAGGCGGCCGTTGGCCAGGGCGCGCAGTTCGCTGCGGGCGCTGCCCGCGGACGGGCGCTCCTCCGGGATCGCCTTGGCGATCGCGGCGACGGCGGGCAGCGAGACCAGCGCGACCGCCCAGAAGGCGGCCCGCCAGCCCCACGCCCCGCCGAGCACCGCGCCCGCCGGGACCCCGGCGACGCAGGCGACGG
>NZ_JBFARL010000025.1:0-62502 GCF_040674655.1 Actinomadura sp. NPDC049753
CGAGGTCCGGGCCGGTCTGGACGCGCAGGCGGCGCACGTCCTGGCCGCCGCGGGCCGGACGGGCGAGGCCGCTCGGCGCGCCTGGGCCGCGATGTCGGGGTTCGGGTCGCTGCAGGACCCCAAGCGCGCCGGAGCCGCGGGCGCGCACGCCGCACGGCTGATCCTGAAGGACGCGGGCCCGCGCGGCGCGCTGCGGCCGCTGCGCGAGCTGCTGGCGCGGATGCCGCCCGGCGGCGACGCGTACCGGCAGGTCGCCCAGCTGCTCGCGGACGCCGAGCGGCGCCCCGACCGCGACCACGACGTCCTCGTCACCGACCCCGGCAGCGCCGCCTGGGGGCGGCTCGCCGCGGCCCTCGCCGTCGGCGCCCATCTGGCCGTCGGCAACGGCGTCGCCTGGAACAGCCTGGCCGACCACGAGAGCGCCCGCGACGACAGGGTGCTGCTGGAGCGCGACTGGGGCATCACCGGCTCCGAGAGCTGGCGCGAGCAGATGGACGCGCTGCTCGACGCCCGCAACAGCGACCCGGCGATCCAGATGGTGCTCGACCGGCGCGGCAGGGGCACCGGCAAGCGGGCCTGGCAGGACGCGATCGTCGCCTGGTGCGGCGAGCGCGACATCTCCGAGCAGACCGTCCGGGAGGTCCTGGACCTCTCCGAGGCGGTCCTGCGCTACGAGGCGCGGTTCCGGGCGGACGGCCTCCTCCCGCCCGACGGCCGCGTCGAGAGCGTCTTCGGCTACGACCTCGGGCGCGCGGTGAACATGGCCCGCTGGGGCCTGAACGCCGGGTACTGCGACGCCGAGGAGGCCGAGAAGTGCGTCCTCACGGCCGGGCACCGCGCCCACCAGACGTACGCGTCGTGGCAGGAGTTCTCGGCCGGGTACGTTCTCGGCCGGATGCTGCGGTTCGACGAGGGCGAGTTCGGCGAATGGTACGAACGCTCCCTCACCGGCCACCGCATCCTCGCCGAGGACCCCGGCAGCCCGTGGCGGCGCATGGCCTGGGGCTGACCGCCCGGCTCAGACCAGCGCGTCGATCTCGGCGATGATCGCCTTGCGTCCCTCCTCGTCCAGCGACGAGGCCGTCACGGCGTTGCGGGCGAGGGAGGCCAGCTCGGCGCGGCCGAGCCCGAACGCCTCGGCCGCGACGCGGTACTCGCCGGTGAGGGTCGTGTTGAACATCGGCGGGTCGTCGCTGTTCAGCGTGACGAACAGCCCCTCCTCCAGCATCCGCGGCAGGGGGTGGGCGGCGAGGTCCGCGACCTGGCCGGTGCAGACGTTGGAGGTCGGGCACACCTCCAGCGGCAGCTGGGTCTCGCGCAGGTGGGCGACGAGGCGGGGGTCGTCCAGGCAGTTGGTGCCGTGGCCGATGCGCTCGGCGCCGAGCCCCTCGACGGCCTCCCACATCGTCTCCGGGCCGGTCATCTCCCCCGCGTGCGGGACGCTGCGCAGGCCGGCGGCGCGGGCGGCGGCGAACGCGTCGCGGAACGCGTCCCGGAACGGCGCACGGGCCTGCTCGACGCCGCCGATCCCGAACCCGACGAGCGTCTCCGGCGGGTGGCGCAGCGCGTGGTCGAGGGTGCCGCGGGCGCCCTCGGCGCCGAACTCGCCGGGGATGTCGAAGATGTAGGACAGGCCGAGGCCGAACCGGTCACGGGCCTCGCGGGCGGCGAGGTCGAGCGCCTCGGTCACCGCGGGCATCGGCATCCCGGCCCTCTGGTGGGTGAAGGGCGTGACGGTCAACTCGACGTACCGGACGTTCTGCGCGGCGAGGTCGCGGGCGATGCCGGAGACGAGCGTGCCGACGTCCTCCGGGGTGCGGACGAGGCTCGACACCGACTCGTACACCTCGGCGAAGTGCGGGAAGTCGCGGAACTCGTAGAAGGCGCGCAGCTCGCGCTCGTCGACGGGGACGGGCCCGTCCGGGTGGCGGCGGGCGAGTTCGAGGACGGTCGGGACGGAGGCGGAGCCCACGAGGTGGACGTGGAGTTCGACCTTCGGGAGGGCGTCGATGAACGCCGCGATGCTCGTGTTGTCGGTAGGCACGCCGCGAAATTAACAGCGATCCGACCTGCCGGGACAGGCGAACCCGGCGAACCTCCCACGAAATTGTCAGGAACCCTCCCGTTCGGCAGGATGGGCACCGTGCGCGCCGCCCGACTGATCTCCGCCGTGCTCCTGCTGCAGTCCCGGGAGACGATGACCGCCGCCGAGCTGGCGCGCGAGCTGGAGGTGTCCGAGCGCACCGTCTACCGCGACATGGAGGCGCTGTCGGCGGCCGGGGTGCCGGTCTACGCCGACCAGGGGCGGGGCGGCGGGTACCGGCTGGTCGGCGGCTACCGGACGCGGCTCACCGGGCTCACCCGGGAGGAGGCCGAGGCGCTGTTCCTGTCCGGGCTGCCCGGCCCCGCCGGTGACATGGGGCGCGCCGACGCGCTCGCGGCCGCCGAGCTGAAGGTCCTCGCCGCGCTGCCGAAGGCGCTGCGCGACGCGCCCGCCCGCGCGAACCAGCGTTTCCACCTCGACGCGCCCGGCTGGTTCGGCGAGAGCGGGCCGCCGCCGCTGCTGCGCGACCTCGCCCGCGCGGTGTGGGACGACGAGACCGTGGAGCTGCGCTACCGCCGCAAGGACTCCGAGGTCACCCGGACGGCCGAGCCATACGGGCTCGTCCTCAAGAACGGCGTCTGGTACCTGGTCGCGCGGGCCGGAGGCGGGCACCGCACGTACCGGGTGGACCGCGTCGCCGCCGTCCGCCCCACCGGGGAGTTCTTCCGGCGCGACGAGGACTTCGACCTCGCCGGGCACTGGCGGGGGCAGGCGGCCGCCTTCGTGCGGTCGGTGCTGCGCGAGGAGGCCGTGGTGCGCCTGTCCCCCGCCGGCCTGCGGCTCCTGCGGCACGCCGTCGAGCCGTACGCGGCCCGCCAGGCGGCGGCCGCCGCGGGCGGGCCCGACGAGCGGGGATGGGTGGTGACCACGCTGCCCGTGGAGTCGGCGGCCGTCGCGGCGTCCGAGCTGATGCGGCTCGGAGCCGAGGTCGAGGTCCTCGCCCCGCCGGAGCTGCGGGAGCGGATGGCGGACGCGGCCGCCCGGCTGGCGGAGCTGTACCGGACGGCGGACCGGCCGCCCGGCTAGTCCTGCTTGCGCGCGATCGCCTCGGCGAGCTCCTCCTTGGTCATCTTCGAGCGGCCCTGGACATCGAGGGCGGCGGCGCGGTCGTACAGCTCGCGCTTGCTGCTGCCCTCGACGTCCACGCCGCCGAAGCTCCTGCCCTTGCCGTGGCGCGCGTCGGGGTTCTTCGCCCGCGGGTCGGACGGCCCCTTGTGCCCCTTGGGGACCCACCGGTCCCCGCGCTTCTCGAACTTGTGCTTGAGCGCCGAGTACGCGGTGCGGTGCGCCCGCTCGCCCTCGCCGTAGGTCTCGACGGCGGAGTCGTGGGCCTTGGCGAAGGTCTCCTGGGCCTCCTTCGGGGAGCGTTGAAGCGTGCCGGGAAGCTCCTCCTTCCGCGGCTCGCCGCTCTTGCCCGTCATCGGCATGGCTCCTCCTTTCACGAGTCTCCACGCCGGATAACCGGTCAGCGCGCCCTCAAACCGGTACGGCGGGCCCGCCGGCTACCGGTAGCCGGCGACGTCGGCGGGAAGGCCCGCCTCTATCACCTCGACGACGTAGCGCCAGGCGTCGGGGCGGCTGCCGTCGGCGTCGGTGAACCCGTAGACCTGGGCGAGCCCGCCGCTGGACAGCGACGCCCCGTTCCAGCGCGCCCGGTCCGGGTCGGCGGCCAGGGCGGCGACGGCGCGTCCCACGAAGGCCGGCGATTCGGAGATCGCGAAGTGCGGCGTCTTCGTGGTGGCGTCGCGCCAGGTCTCCTCCGTCACGCCGTAGTTGTCGAGCATCGCCTCCGAGCGCAGCCATCCCGGCGTCAGCGAGAGGGCCGTCGCGCCGTAGGACGCGATCTCCTCGGACTGGGCGAGGGCCATCCGGAGGACGGCGCACTTGGCGAGGTCGTAGAAGTAGCCGCATTCCTTGCGGTACGCCGCGTTGTACTCGGCGGTCCCGTCCGTGACCTCGACGACCAGGCCGCCCGGCTCGCGGATCAGCAGCGGCAGGGCGCAGTGGCTGGTGATGGCGTGGGTGTCGATGGCCAGCCTGAGCATGCGCAGGCCGTCGTCCAGGGACTGCTCCCACAGCGGCCTGCCGAACTCGAAGAGCCGGTCCGCGCCCCAGATGTCGTTGACGAGGACGTCCAGCCGCCCGCGCTCCTCGTCGATGCGGCGCACGAGGGCGGCGACCCGCGCCGGGTCGAGGTGGTCGACCTGGACGGCGACTCCCTCGCCGCCCGCGGCCGTGACCAGCTCGGCGGTCTCCTCGATGGTCTCGGGACGGTCCATCTCCGACCGGTGGGTCCGGGTGGACCGTCCCGTCACGTAGACGGTCGCGCCCGCGGCGCCGAGCTCGACGGCGATTCCCCGTCCCGCTCCGCGCGTGGCGCCCGCGACCAGTGCGATCTTTCCAGTCAGTGCACGACTCATGGGGACGAGACTGGCACTGAAACCTGACAGTTCACGTCAGGGTTTCGCCTCGGTCGGCCGGGTTTTCGGTCAGGTGAAGATGCTCACCCCGCCCGGGCCGACGAGGAGGCCGACGACGATGAGGACGATGCCCCAGAGCAGGTCGCGCCGCGCGAGGATCACGTAGATGCCGGCGATCACCAGGATGACCGCGATGAGCCACAGGATTGTCATCATGGCCCCCGGCGTCCCCCCAGGGAGACCCAAGAAACCACAATCTCATTGCGGATGACCGAATTACCCGTTTTGTTACAGAGGGGGAAGGCCGAGCCTTCCCCCTCCTCGGGTCGAGCCCTCCCCCTCCTCGGGAGGACGGCGATCACCCGCGCCCCGACCGTGGCGTCAGCCCCCGGAGCGGCACAGGCGGAGGACGTTGGCGACGATGCGGTGCCCGGCGCCCCCGGCCGCGGTGAGGATCGACTCCGGGTGGAACTGCACGGCCCAGCGCCGCCGCCCGGGGTCCTCGATCGCCATGACGACGTCCCCGGTCAACGCCGTGACCTGGAACCCCTTCACCCGGTCGGGCGTGGCGTGCAGCGAGTGGTAGCGGGCGGCGGTGAACTCTTCGGGCAGTCCCTCGAACAGGTCGCCCCCCTTCACCTCCACCCGGCCGGGCTTGCCGTGGGACGGCTCGGGCAGCAGCGACAACTCGCCCCCGGCGTGCTCCACCATCGCCTGCAGCCCGAGGCACACGCCGAAGACCGGAAGCTTCCGGGCGTCCAGCTCGTCCAGGAGCGTGCGGGTGCCGAAGTCCTCCGGGCGTCCGGGGCCGGGCGACAGCACGACCAGGTCGGGCGCGTGCTCGTCCAGCAGCCGCAGCGGGAACCCGTGCCGCAGGGTCACCACGGAGGCGCCGTGCTGCCGGAAGTAGTCGGCGAGGGTGTTGACGAACGAGTCCTCATGGTCGACGAGCAGCACCCTGACGCCCTCGCCCGGCTGCGCGGGGAGCGGCGCCTCCTGCGGCACGACCCCCGCGCCCTTCCGCGCGGCGGCGAGCGCGCCCAGCAGGGCGCTGGCCTTCAGGTGCGTCTCGCGCTCCTCCTCGTCGGGGTCGGAGTCGTAGAGCAGCGTCGCCCCGGCCCGCACGGTCGCCACACCGTCGCGGATCTGCGCGGTCCGCAGCGTCAGCCCGGTGTTCATCGAGCCGTCGAAGCCGACGCAGCCGACCGCGCCGCCGTACCAGCGGCGGGGCGAGTCCTCGTGGTCCTCGATGAACTGCATCGCCCACGTCTTGGGCGCGCCCGTGACCGTCACCGCCCACATGTGGGTGAGGAACGCGTCGAGCGCGTCGAAGCCCGGGCGCAGCCGCCCCTCGATGTGGTCGACGGTGTGGATGAGCCGGGAGTAGATCTCGATCTGCCGGCGGCCGAGGACGCGCACGCTGCCGGGCACGCAGATCCGGGACTTGTCGTTGCGGTCCACGTCGGTGCACATGGTCAGCTCGGACTCGTCCTTCGCCGAGGACAGGATCGTGCGGATCTGCTCGGCGTCCTCCAGCGGGTCGGCGCCGCGCCTGATCGTCCCGGCGATCGGGCAGGTCTCGACGCGGTCGCCGCTGACCCGGACGAACATCTCGGGCGACGCGCCGACCAGGAACTCGCCCTCGCCGAGGTTGAACAGGAACTCGTACGGGGCCGGATTGGACTCCCGCAGCCGCTCGAAGAACGCGGCGGGCGCGTCGCAGCGCCCGTACATCGCGTGCCCCGGCGTCACCTCGAACAGGTCGCCCCTGACGAACTTGTCCTTGGCGTCCCGCACCATCTGCGCGTACACGCCGGGGACGGGCTGCGCCGGGACGTCGGCCCGCCGCCGGACCGGCGTCGTCCCGGTGCCGCGCGGCAGCCCCGCGGTGCCCGACCCGTCGACCTCGAACTCGTAGGAGATCCGGTGCGAGGTCTCGCGCTTGCGGTCGACGACGACCATCTCGTCGGCCAGGTGCAGGACGAGGTCGCGCTGGTCGTCGGGGCGTTCCAGCCGCGTCCGCAGCGGCTCGAACTGCAGCGACAGGTCGTACCCGAACGCCCCGTACAGACCGAGGTGCGGGTCGTCGCAGCGGAACAGGTCGACGACGGCGCGCAGCGCGGTGAAGACGGTCGGCTGGCGGCTGCGCTCCTCTTCGGCGAAGAAGCCCTCGGCCGGCGGGACGAAGACCTCGAACAGGCCGGGCTCGTCGGTCCGCACCTCGCCGACCTGGCGCAGCGCGCCCGCCAGCGCGGGCAGGACGACCCGGCCGCGCCCGTTCAGGGGCCGGACGGCGACCGTCCGGCCGCGCGCGACGATCTCCAGGCAGGGATCGACGTAGGCCATGTGCCAGCGGCTGTAGCGGCCCGGATACTCCATGCCGGAGCTGAGCACGCCGCCGCGCCGCTCCCCCACGGCGGCGACGAGGACGTTCAGCGCGTCGGACTTGCGCTCGGAGTCGACCGGGACGGCGGTACGGGTCACCCGTACGCCCCCGGCCGTGACGAACTCGCTGGTCAGCGGCTGTCGTGAGACGGTCTCCACCGCGGTGGCCCCTCATGTCGGGCCCCCACCGGGCGTCGCGAACAGGAAACGACCGCCGGTGAGGGCGGTCGCCTGGTCGTGAACACGCGCGAACCGGCACCGCCTCAGCGGCGCCACCACCACCGGGAGGCTGCGGTTCGCATGCGGCGAGGCTACCACGGGCGCACGGTTCCCTACCTGGCGCTTCCCGGTGTGGAGCGATCCACCGAAGTCGTGGCGCGGCCGATATCGGGCTGTGACCAGGGCGTGTGTAGGCTCGCCCGGCCGCACCCCCGGCACGGTCCCGTCGCGCGATCCGGGCGAACCGTGCGCGGGCCATACGAGGAGGACCCCATGACTCCCGACGACTCCCGGGAACCGACTCCGACCCAGCCACCCTCACCGGGCGCCGACCGCACCGACCGGAGCCACTGGAACTGGCTCCTGATCGTTCCCGTCGTGCTCCCGCTGCTCACGCTGCTCTACAACAGCGACGAGCCCCGCCTCGCGGGCTTCCCCGCCTTCTACTGGATCCAGCTGGCCTTCATCCCGCTGGGCGTCGCCTGCACCGTCCTCGTGTACCAGATGACGAAGAAGCGGGGCTGAGCCGATGGCACGCGACCACCTCACCGAGATCATCATCTTCGCGGTCCTGTTCCTGCTGGTCAGCGGGATGGGCTTCGTCGCCGCCCGGTGGCGGCGGCCCGACTCCATGCACAGCCTGGACGAGTGGGGCCTCGGCGGCCGCAGCTTCGGCAGCTGGGTCACCTGGTTCCTGATCGGCGGCGACCTCTACACCGCCTACACGTTCGTGGCCGTCCCCGCCCTGGTGTTCGGCGCGGGCGCGGCCGGCTTCTTCGCCGTCCCGTACACGATCGTCGTGTACCCGCTGGTGTTCCTGGTACTGATCAAGCTCTGGTCGGTCTCGCACGTGCACGGCTTCGTGACGCCGGCCGACTTCGTCCGGGCCCGGTTCGGCTCCCCGACGCTGGCGCTCGTCATCGCGATCACCGGCATCGTCGCCACGATGCCCTACATCGCGCTGCAGCTGGTCGGCATCGAGGCGGTGCTGAAGGCGATGGGCGTGAACGGGCACTGGCCGATCATCATCGCGTTCGTGATCCTCGCGGCCTACACCTACCAGTCCGGGCTGCGCGCCCCCGCGCTGATCGCCTTCGTCAAGGACGTGCTGATCTACCTGGTCATCATCGTCGCGGTGCTGTACATCCCGGCGAAGCTCGGCGGCTGGGGCGACATCTTCGACGCGGCCAAGGCCAAGTTCGACAAGTCCCCCGCGCCCGGAGACGGCATCACCATCGCCGGCAGCGGGCAGCTGAACTACGCGATGCTGGCGCTCGGCTCCGCGATGGCGCTGTTCCTCTACCCGCACAGCATCACCGGCGTGCTGGCCAGCAAGAACCGGAACGTGATCAAGCGGAACATGGCGGCGCTGCCCGCCTACAGCTTCGTGCTCGGCCTGATCGCGCTGCTCGGCTACATGGCCATCGCGGCGGGCGTGAAGCCGGTCACCACGGACGGCAAGCCCGACACCAACACCGTGGTCCCGCTTCTGTTCGACCACATGTTCCCCGACTGGTTCGCCGGCGTGGCGTTCGCCGCCGTCGGCATCGGCGCGCTGGTCCCGGCGGCGATCATGTCGATCGCGGCGGCCAACCTGTTCACCCGCAACATCTACAAGGAGTACATCCGCCGCGACGCCGACGCCAAGGAGGAGGCGACCGTCAGCAAGCTGGTCTCGCTGATCGTCAAGGCCGGCGCGGTCGTGTGCATCCTCGCGCTCGACCCCGAGTTCTCCATCGACCTGCAGCTCATCGGCGGCGTCATCATCCTGCAGACGCTGCCGGCGGTGGGGCTCGGCCTCCTCACCCGCTGGTTCCACCGCGGCGCCCTCATCGCCGGCTGGGCCGCCGGCATGGCGGCCGGCCTGTGGATGCTGTACCGGATCCCGAACCCGGTGAAGGGCAAGGAGCACTTCGGCGGCTCGGCCTACCCGCTGAGCGACCTCGGCCTGGACACCAAGACGACGGTGTACGTCGGCATGCTGGCGCTCGCCGTCAACGTGGTCGTCGCGGTCGCCGGCACCCTGGTCTTCAGGGCCGCCAAGCTCGCGGACGGCGAGGACGGGACGCGCGCGGCGGACTACCTCGCCGACGAGGGCGACCCGCGGGTCAAGGATCTGGAGCTGGAGGCGAGCACCTGATCCGGCCGGCCGGCCACCGGCGGCGCCGCCCCGTCAAGATCCCCGGGCTGACCGGGAGCGGACGGGCGGCGCCGCCTGCGCCTTCCGCGGTGGCCGGATCAGGCGCGGCCCCGCGGCAAATTATTAGGTTACTTTCCTATTCATGCCGAACCGACCCGCGGCCGTGCTGTCGGCCGCCGCGCTCGCCGCGAGCCTCGCGGCGATCGTCACGCCGGGAGCCGCCGCCGCGGCCTGCCGCCCGGACGCGCGCGATCTCATGGTCACCTACCAGCCGGTGGACCATACCGTCGCCGACGCGCAGTACCACCGCGCGCGGCTGACCATCGACAACCACGACGACCGCTGCGCGCTGGGCGCCGGCGGATGGGCGATGTACTTCAACGCCGTCCGCCGGCCCGCCGCCGTCCTGGACGGGGCCGCGGGCGAGTCCGCCCGCGCGCGGCTCGCGGGCCAGGGCCTCGCGATCACCCGGGCGGACGCCGCGCGGAGCGGCGACTTCTACACGCTCAGGCCGGGGGACGGCTTCGCGCCCGTCGGGCCCGGCGAGCGGCGCGCGATCGACGTCGACTTCGAGCTGTGGGCGGTCCACAAGTCCGACGCGCCCGCCGGGTGGACGATCGCCTTCGGCGGCGGGCGGCCGTCGTGGGTCCCGGCCAAGGCGCTGCTGGACCCGGCGGACCCGAAGCAGACCACCGCGTTCTCGGGCGACCACCGGCCCGTGCAGACCGCCGCGTCGCGCTACGCCGAGAACACGGCGCGCAAACTCGACCTCACGCTGCGGCAGAGCATCGTCCCGCAGCCGCTGTCGGCCGAGGCCTCCGGCGGCACGGTCGCGATCGGCGGCGGGTCGCCCGTCTCGGCGCCGCGCTCGCTGCGCCGGGAGGCGGGCTACCTGCGCTCCGCGCTGACCGATGTGGCCGGCGGGCGCGGCGCGCCCGTCGCCCTGAGCGTCGATCCGAGGCTGGACGCCGACCGCGACGGCGAACCCGACCCCGAGGGCTACACGCTGACCGCCGACGGCGGCGGCGTCCGGATCGTCGGCGCCGACCGTGCCGGGGTCCTCTACGGCGTCCAGACGCTGCGGCAGCTCGTTCCCGCGGGCGCCTACGCGGCGGCGGCGAGGGGACGCCCCGCGTCCACGGTCGGGGTGCCGCGCGCGAGGATCGCCGACGCGCCGCTGTTCGGCTACCGGGGCCTGCAGATCGACGTGGGCCGCCACTTCGAGACCAAGCAGACCATCGAGAAGTTCCTCGACCTGATGAGCTTCACCAAGCTCAACCGGCTGCACCTCGGCCTGACCAACGACGAGGGCTGGCGGCTGCAGATCCCGGGGCTGCCCGAGCTGACGGGGTTCGGCTCCGGCCGCGCCTTCGACCTCAAGGAGACGGGGGCTCTGCACCAGGGCATGGGGTCGGCGAACGACCTCGCCCCCGGCGACGGCATCTCCGGCAAGGCGGCCGGCGAGGCCGAGGCCAACCTCGGCCGGCAGCCCGCCTACCAGGGGTTCGAGCAGGGCACGCTCAACTTCGTCGGCAAGGGGAGCGGCTTCTACTCCGTCCGGGATTTCGAGGAGATCCTCAGGTACGCGGCCGAGCGGCACGTCGAGGTCGTCCCCGAGCTGAACTTCCCGGCGCACGCGCGCGCCGCGGTCCAGTCGATGGAGCGCCGGTACCAGCGGACGCACGACTCCGCGTACCGGCTGCTGGACCCGGCCGACACGAGCCGGCACACCAGCGTCCAGTACTACACCGACAACCTCGCGAACCCGTGCCTGCCCAGCACCTACGCCTTCCTGGACAAGGTCGCCTCCGAGGTGGCGAAGATGTACGAGCGCGCGGGCGCCCCGCTCAACCGGCTCAACCTCGGCGGCGACGAGCCGCCGGGCCCGCCCGAGGGGTGGTGGTCCGGGTCCCCGGCGTGCCAGAAGGCGCCCGAGACGGCCGGCAGGTCCGGTGAGGAGCTGAAGGAGCTGTTCTTCACCCGCTGGAACGCCATCGCGCACAAGTACGCCCCCGCGACCGCCGGCTGGGAGGACATCACCGACCCGACCCGCTCGTTCCGCCTCAAGGGATTCACGCCGCTGCCCTGGCAGAACGTCTGGGGCTGGGGGCGCGAGGACTGGGCCTACCGGTTCGCCAACGAGGGCACCCCGGTGATCCTCGCGCACGCCACGAACCTCTACATGGACCTCGCCTACAACAAGGACCCGGACGAGCCCGGCTACTACTGGGCCGCCTACGTGGACGAGAAGAGCACCTTCACCTACCAGCCGTTCGACGTGTACGCCAACGCGACCGAGGACCGCTGGGGCAACCCGGTCACGCCGAACCCGTCCTGGACGAGGCTGACCGCCGAGGGCCGCAAGAACATCCTCGGCCTGGAGGCGCAGCTGTGGGCCGAGAACGGCAAGGCTCCCGGGATCCGCGAATACCAGGCGTTCCCGAAGCTGCTCGGCGCCGCCGAGCGGGCCTGGAACCGCGACACCCCCGCGCCGGACGAGATGGACGCGGCCTGGAACGTCTTCAGCAACACCCTCGGCCAGAAGACGTTCCCGCTCCTGTCGTTCTACAAGCCGGTGGGCCTGAGCGGCGCCGGGGTGAACTACCGGCTCCCGCTGCCCGGCGCGAAGATCTCGGACGGGACGCTGGCGGCGAACGTCCGTGACCCGGGCCTGGCGGTCGAGTACTCCACCGACGGCGCGAACTGGCGGCCGTACACGGGGCCCGTGCGGGTCGGCGCGTCCGCGCTCACCCGGACCCGAAGCGCGGACGGCCGCACCAGCCGCATCTCCCCCGTCGGCGTCCCGGCCTGGCGGAACCGCGCGGGCTACAAGGCGGGGGCGCTGGTGAGCCACCAGGGCGAACTCTTCCGGGCGACCCGCGACGGCTCCGGCGGGGAACCCGGCCGCGACCCCGGCCACTGGGCCCCCCTCCAGTAACCCGATCGCCTCCCGACCGGCACGGCGACGGCCCGGTCGTCCGCTCACGCGGACGGCCGGGTCGTTTTCTTTTCGGCTCTTGACAGGCGAATAGGTGAACATCGAAGGTGTGTGAACGATCACGTTAACGTTAATGTGACGCCCCCGACAACGGAAGGCCTCCTCGCATGAGGACACCGCGTCCCCCCGCCCGCCCCCTCGCGGCCCTGACGGCCGCCCTCGCCGCCGCGGCGCTGCTCGTGCCCGCCGCGGGCGCGCAGGCCGCGCAGGGCCCGCACCGCAAGATCGACCTGCGGATCGCGACCTACAACACCTGCGGGCACGGATGCCTGCCGACCACGCAGGCCTGCGTGGACACCATCGGACGCGACTGCGCCACCAAGCTCGAGCCCTGGGCCGACCGGCGGGCCGCACGGGTCGCCGACGACATCGTCCGCGCGCGTGCCGGGGTCGTCGTCACCCAGGAGATCGGCAACAACGCCACCCCGACGCAGCCCGGCGTGGACGTGGAGTCGTTCCGCGCCCCGCTGACCGAGGCGATGGCCGCCCGCGGGTACGCCGAGGCCCCCGCCGACTACACCGGGACCAGGCATCCGCAGGAGGGCTACCCGCTGAAGTCCGGCGCGGGGCGCTTCACCTACTACGACGCCCGCAGGTTCTCCCACCTGGACGAGCGCGGCCGCGCGCTCCCCCACGACCTGCTGTGGCTGCCGGACTCCACCGAGATCTACGGCAAGACGATGACCTGGAACACCCTGCGCGACCTGCGCACCGGGCTGCGGTTCGTGGTCGTCGACATGCACCTGGAGTACCGCAAGAACGGCGCGACCGACCCCAACGGCTGGACCAAGAACTGGGACGAGGTCCGCTACCTCGACGCGCGCCGGACGGCCGAGTACCTCACCCGGGACAACGCCTACACCCGGCGGCTGCCGATCGTGTTCGCCGGGGACATGAACTCGGCGTCGAAGGAGGACGGCCACAGCGCCTACGACGCCTTCTCCGACGCCGGCTACGCCGACTCGTTCGAGGCCGCGCCCGCGAACCGCCGCACCGGCGCCGAGTACGCCTCGTTCAACGGCGGCAGGATCCCGCTGCCGAGGTCCGAGGACAAGATCGACCACATCTTCGTCCGCAACGGCACGCGCGTCCTGCAGTGGACGCTCGTCCCGCAGACCACCGCCCAGGCCGGCGAGCCCCGCGACCTGCTGCGGTCCGACCACAACATGGTGCACGCCACCGTGAGGATTCAGGAGCCCACTCGATGACCTCCCCCGCGAGCGAGCGGTCGCTGGCCGCCGAACTGCGCCGGGCCGACCCCGCCCTGTCCCGCTTCAACCCGCTCGACCGGATCCTCGTCCACGACGAGTTCAACACCGGCACGCACGGCTGGATCGAGCTGCTCGGCAACTACGACGGGCACGGGAACCTCGACACCGTCGACGACCACATGCGCGACTTCCGGCCGCCGCAGCTCAGCTCCTGCAACTTCTTCGACGTCGGCACGCACGGCGCGATGTCCGGGACGTACGCGCTGAAGGTCGCGACGCGCCCGGTGGCCGGGCACACCGGCGTCGCCATCCGGCGGCTCACGATGGCCGGCCGGGGGCGCGTGCAGTTCGAGGCGTACCTGACGTTCAAGACGGAGGCGGCGTCGGAGGAGAACCAGGCGGCGCACAAGGCGGGCGCCGGGGAGTGGGACGCGAACCTGCACCCGTCCGAGCAGCAGTTCGGCGCGTTCACCATCGCGACCGACATCTGCGACGGCGTCCGCTACCACTGCGTCGCCCGCTACCTGAACACCGACCTGGAGAACCGGCTGCGGCGCGAGTGGGTGTACCCGACGGTGCCCGAGCCGACCCCGCGCGAGCACTTCGAGGGCAAGATCAAGCTGCCGCCGACCGCCGACTTCACCGCCCCGGAACCGGACGACTGGAAGCCGTTCGGCGGCCCGCAGGAACTCTGCTACAACGAAGTGCCCACCAAGGTGAACTGGCACTACGTGCGCTGGATGATCGACACCAGCACGCGCTCGAACATCGAGCTGCAGGTCAACGACACCGTCTACGACATGCGCGACGTGCCGGTGCCGCCGTACGACGAGGAGTACGGCTCCCTGCAGAACCTGCTGAACTTCTACGTCTCGGTCAGGACGCACACCGACGTGCGCAACTTCCTGTACCTGGACTCCGTCCTGATCTCGGTCGACTGGTGAGGAGCCCCCGGAACATGCGCGAGTCGTTCACGGCGGTCCTGGAGCGCAACCGCACCCTCGCGGGCGGTTTCGCGACGGAACCGTACGAGGTGGCGTGGGCCGCGGAGGCCCGCTGGTTCGTCCGGACGCTGGAGCGGACCGGGACCGGCACCCTGATGCGGGTCACCACGCAGGTCTCCCCCGACGGCCTGCACTGGTGCGACCTGGACCCCGAGCGGGAGGTGACCGGCGACCTCGCCACCTGGGAGTCGTCCGGCTTCGGCGGCTGGCTGCGGCTGAAGGGCTCCGTCGAGGGCGAGGCCGACGGCGGCGAGGCGTCGGCGAAGGTCATGATCTACCTCGCGCTGAAGAGCTGAGAGGAGCCGTCATGGACGTGCGCAGGCGCGAGTTCCTCGCCCTGACCGGCCTGGCCGCCTCCGCCGTGGCGCTCGGCGGCTGCGCGGCGCCGGGGGCGGCGGCCGCGCCGGACGGAACGCTGCGCGCCGCGTTCGGGCAGCCGGTCACCGACCTCGACCCCTACAACGCGGGGACGGCGGTCGACGAGGCGTCGCTGATCGTCAAGCGGCTGGTGTTCGACACGCTCGTCCGCCACGAGGGCGGGCGGCTCGCGCCCGGCCTCGCGACGTCGTGGCGGCGGACGGACGACACGACGTGGGTGTTCGACCTGCGCCCCGGCGTCCGCTTCCACGACGGGAGCCCGCTGACCGCGCGGGACGTCGTCGCCTGCGTGGAGCGCACCAAGGCCGTGAAGTCGGCGCAGTCCGCGCTGTGGGCCACCGTGAAGTCCGCGCGGGCCGACGGCGACCACCGCGTCACGTTCGTGACGGACGGCCCGATGGGCACGCTGCCGGTGAACCTGACCCTGCTGTTCATCGTGCCGGCCCGGCGCGTGGCCGACCCGGCGCAGAAGCGCCGCCCGGTGGGCTCGGGCCCGTTCCGCGTGACGGGGTTCACCCCGTCGACCAACGTGGAGCTGGCCCGGTTCGACGGGTACTGGGGAGGCCGCGCCGGGCTGCCCGGCATCTCGATGCCGTTCATCGCCGAGACCTCCAGCGCGATCACGGCGCTGCGGAACGGGGACGTGGACCTGCTGTGGCCCGTCCCGTCCGACCAGCTCGGCGAGGTGCGGGGACGGCGCGGCGTCAGCGTCCGGACGGTGCCGAGCTGGACCTACTACCTCACCTGGTTCAACTGCGGCCGCAAGCCGTTCACCGACCCGAGGGTCCGGCGCGCGATGTGGCAGGCGCTCGACATGGAGGAGATCGTCGGGAAGCTGTTCGGCGCGGGCGCCGAGCGGATGCGCGCGCCGATCCCCTCGACCGTCTTCGGCTACGCCGAGCAGGCGCCCTACCGGTACGACCCGGCCGCGGCCCGCGCGGCACTGCGCGCCGCGGGCCTCGGGGACGGCTTCGAGACCACGATGATGTGGTTCGACGCCACCGGTCCCCTCGCCCGGGAGCTGGCCCAGTCGATGATCTCGGGGTGGGCGCGGATCGGGGTCGAGGTCAGGCCGCAGAGCATCGAGAAGGCCCAGTGGCTGCAGCGCCTCAACTCCCTCGACTGGGACATGGAGCTGCAGACCAACACCGTGACCACAGGCGACGCCGCGTTCACCCTCGGGCGGCTCTACACGTCCAAGGCCAACCGGATGGGCTACCGCGACCCCGGGCTGGACGCGGTGCTCGCCGAGGCCGGGCAGGCCGCCGATCCGGGGCGGCGCGAGGAGCTGTACGCGCGGGCCTGCAAGACGATCTGGGACGACGCGGTCGGGATCTTCCCCGCCGCGCTCACCACCGCCTACGGGCTGCGGACCGGGCTCTCCGGCTTCACCCCGGCGGCGAACAACCAGCCGGACCTGTCCACGGTCAGGAGGAACCCATGACACCCCGCCGCAGGGCCACCCTGCGGGACATCGCCGCCGCCCTCGACCTGTCGGTCAACACGGTGTCCCGCGCCCTGGCCGGCAAGGACGCGGTCAGCCCCGAGACCCGCGAGCGGGTGCGGGCCGAGGCCGAACGCCTCGGGTACGTGCCGAACACCATGGCGCGGTCCCTCGTGCAGGGCAACGCGATGACCCTCGGGCTGGTCATCACCAACCCGTCCAACCCCTTCTACACGCGTCTGATCAGCGCGATCGAGGAGCGCGGCCGGATCCGCGGCTACTCGCTGATGCTGATGGTCACCGAGGACAGCGTCGACAACGAGCGGCGCGTCGTGGACGAGCTGATGCGCTGGGGCGTGGACGGCGTCCTGGCGGTCCCCGTCCAGCACGGGATCGACCACTGGGACCGGCTCCGCAAGTCCGGGACGCCGGTCGTCCTGGTCAACCGCGACCTGCCGGGGCTCGACACCGACCTCGTCGGCGTCGACTACTACGACAGCGCGCGGCGCGCCACCGAGCACCTCGTCGCCGAGGGGGCCCGCGACCTGTACCTGGTCGAGGAGGACCTGGACATCTCGCCCGTCGCGGAACGCATCCGGGGGTTCCGGTCCGTGCTCGACGAGCACGGCATCGCGGTCCGCGACGACCACATGGTGAAGGTGCCGACCCGGCGCCGCGAGGCCAGCTCGCAGCCGTGGGACCCGGTGGACTCCTACGAGATCGGGCGGGAGCTCGCCACGCGCGTCGGGCCGGGCGCCGCCGTCCTGGCCGGCAACGACTACTTCGCGCTCGGCGTGTACCGGGCGCTCACCGAGCACGGGCTGAGCATCCCCGGCGACGTCCGCGTCGCCGGGCACGGCGACCACCCGTTCGCCGCCTACCTCGCGCCGCCGCTCACCACGGTCCGGCTGCCGGCCGCCGACGTCGGCGCCGCCGCGGTGGACCGGCTCCTCGAACGGATGTCGGGCGAGTCCGGCGCGGGTTCCCCGCGGCAGACCCTGCTGCCGGCGGAACTGGTCGTCCGCGCCTCGTCGCGGACCGCGAACGGAGGCCGCTGATGGGACGGTTCCTGCTGAGGCGCGCCGGTCAGGCCCTCATCGTGGCCTGGGGCGCCGTCACGGTCGTGTTCCTCGTCGTGCGCGTCGTGCCCGGCGACCCCGCGACGCTGATCCTCGGGCCGGACGCCAGTCCCGCGCAGCTCGCCTCCGTCCGGGCCGACTTCGGGCTGGACGAGCCGCTGTGGCGGCAGTACCTCGCGCACATGGGCGAGATACTGCGCGGCGACTTCGGCGACTCGTGGCGGCTCGGCGGCGGCGCGATGGGCGCCGTCCTGGACCGGTTCCCCGCCACCCTGACGCTGGCCGTGCTCGCCCTGGTCATCACCCTCGCCGCCGGCTACCCGCTCGGCATGATGTGCGCGCGGCGGCCCGGCGGGATCCTCGACCTGCTGGTCTCCACGGGTTCGCTGGTCGGGCAGGCGGTGCCGTCGTTCTGGCTCGGCATCGTGCTGATCCTGCTGTTCGCCCGGCAGCTGAACTGGCTGCCGAGCACCGCGGGCGGCGGCCCGGAGGCGGTGATCCTGCCCTCGGTGACGCTGGCGCTGCCGTTCGTCGGATGGCTGGCCCGGCTCGTCCGCAACGGCGCGCTGGAGGAGAGCGGCAAGGACTACGTCCGCACCGCCCGCGCGAAGGGCACCGGCGAGGGCGCCGTGATGTACGTGCACGTGGCGCGCAACATCGCGCTGCCCGTCGTCACCGTCCTCGGGCTGCTGATGGGCAACTTCATCGCCAACGCGGTGATCATCGAGGTCGTGTTCTCGTGGCCGGGCATCGGCTCGCTGATGGTGGACGCGATCACCAACCGCGACTACGCCGTCGTCGAGGCCGCGATCGTCACGATCACCGTCTCCTACATCGCGCTGAACCTCCTCGTGGACGTCCTGTGCGTCGCCCTCGATCCACGTCTCACCCCGGAGAACGCATGAGCGCAGCGAACCGGGGGGCGTGGGGGGTCGCCCCCCCACCAAGAGAACGCATGAGCGCAGCGAAGCAGTGGGCGTGGGGGATCGCCCCCCGCAAGGAGGAAGCATGAGTGCCATCGCACCCGCCGCGGTCGCGGTCCCCGCGGCCCGGCGGCGCAGGAGGCTGCCCGCGCGGGCGTGGGCGGGCCTCGCGATCGTCGGGCTGTTCGTCCTGGCGGCCGTGTTCGGGCCGATGCTGATGCCCTACGACCCGGCCGCGACCGACCTGCCGCACCGGCTGCTGGCTCCGGGCGCCCGGCTCGGGGACGGGTCGGTCGCGTGGCTCGGCACCGACCAGGTCGGGCGCGACATGCTGTCCGCGCTGCTCGCCGGAAGCCGCGTGTCGCTGCTGGTCGGCGCCGCCACCGTGCTCATCGGCGGCGCCGTGGGCCTGGTGGCGGGGCTCGTGTCCGGCTACTTCGGCGGCTGGACCGACGCCGTCCTGTCCCGGTTCGGGGACGTGCAGCTGGCGTTCCCGTCGATCCTGCTGGCCATCCTCATCGCGGGCGTCCTCGGCCCGAGCGTCACCAACATCGTCATCACGCTGGCGGTGACCCGCTGGGTGATCTTCGCCCGGGTGGTGCGGGCGTCCGCGCTCGCGACCCGTGACCTGGAGTTCGTCGACTCGGCGCGGGTGCTCGGCGCCGGGCACGCGCGGATCCTGTTCCGGCACGTGCTGCCGTCGTGCTGGCAGCCGCTGCTGGTCGCCGCGACCGTGCAGATCGGCCTGGTCATGGTGGCGGAGGCGTCGCTGAGCTTCCTCGGCCTCGGCATCCCGCCGGACCAGGCGTCGTGGGGCGCGACCGTCTCGGCGGGCCGCGACTACCTCGGCTCGGCCTGGTGGATCTCCACGATGCCGGCGATCGCGCTGGCCGCCGTCGTCACCGGCGTCGGCCTCGTGGGCGACGCCTTCCGCGATCTGTCCGACCCGCGCTCGCAGATCTGATGGCGCACATCCCCATGGAGGCGCACATGACCGTTCCAGCCGTCGATCACGCGCACGCCCCGGCCTCCGGGGACGTGGCCGCGGAGCTGCGCGACGTGCACATCGGGTTCCGCTCCGGCCGGCAGGTCACGCCGGTCGTGCGGGGCGTCGACCTGCGGCTGCGGCGCGGCCGCGTCCTCGCCCTGGTCGGCGAGTCGGGCAGCGGCAAGAGCCTGACCTCGCTCGCGCTCATCGGGCTGCTGCCGCCCGGCGCGCAGATCACCTCCGGGGCCGTCGTCCTGGAGGGCGAGGACACGGGCGGCTTCTCGGCCCGGCGCTGGCGCGAGACCCGCGGCGGCCGCGTCGCGATGATCTTCCAGGATCCGATGGCGGCGCTGAACCCCGGCTTCGCCGTCGGCCCGCAGATCGCCGAGCCCTTCCGGCGGCGCCTCGGCCTCGGCCGGCGGGAGGCCCGGGAGCGGGCGGTCGCGCTGATGCGCGAGGTCGGCATCGCCTCCGCCGAGTCCCGCTACGGCGACCACCCGCACGAGTTCTCCGGCGGCATGCGGCAGCGCGCGGTGATCGCGATGGCGCTGGCGCTCGGCCCGTCGGTGCTGCTCGCCGACGAGCCGACCACCGCGCTCGACGTCACGGTGCAGGCGCAGATCCTGCGGCTGCTCGCGCGGCGGCAGCGCGAGGCGGACCTCGCGACACTGCTGGTCTCGCACGACCTCGGTGTGGTGGCGCGGGTCGCGCAGGACGTCGCGGTGATGTACGCCGGGCGGATCGTGGAGCGGGGCCCGCTGGACGCCGTCTACACGCGCCCCGCCCACCCGTACACGCTCGGGCTGCTGGAGGCCATGCCGGACGCCGGGTCCGGCGGTCGCCTCAAGCCGATCGACGGCGTCCCGCCGGACCCGCGGCACCGTCCCGGCGGCTGCGCGTTCCACCCGCGCTGCCCGTTCGCGACCGACCGGTGCCGCACCGAGGACCCGCCGCTCACCGGGGACGGCGACCGCGCCGTCGCCTGCCACCACTCCGCGGAGGTCGTCGCCTCCCAGCACAGCGAGGAGCCCCGATGACGGCCACCGCGCAGGACACCGAGGTCGTGCTCAGGGTCAGCGGCCTGGAAGCGGGGTACGAGCGCCCCGGCCGCCACGGGTTCGGGCGGCGGCGGGTGCCCGTCGTCGCCGGGCTCGACCTGACCGTGCGGGCCGGGCGGACGCTGGGCGTCGTCGGCGAGTCGGGCTGCGGCAAGTCGACGCTGGCGCGGGCCGTGGTGGGGCTGCGCCCCGCGTTCGCCGGGTCGATCGAGTTCGCGGGCGCGGACCTGGCGTCCGTCCCGCCCCGCCGGCGCCGCCGCATGAGCCGCGACCTGCAGATGGTGTTCCAGGACCCCTACACGTCGCTGAACCCGAGGATGACCGTCGCCGACGTCGTCGCCGAGGGCTGGCGCGTCCACCGGGGGATCGTGCCGCGCGCCCGGGAGGACGCCGAGGTCGCCCGGCTCCTCGATCTCGTGGGCCTCGGCCCCGAGCACGGCCCCCGGCACCTGCACCAGCTGTCGGGCGGCCAGTGCCAGCGCGTCGCGATCGCCCGCGCCCTGGCGCTGCGGCCGAAGCTCCTGGTGTGCGACGAGGCGGTGTCCGCGCTGGACGTGTCGGTCCGCGCGCAGATCCTCAACCTGCTGGCGGACCTGCAGTCCGAGCTGGGCGTGGCGTACCTGTTCATCTCCCACGACCTGGACGTCGTCCGGCACATCGCCCACGACGTCGCCGTCATGTACCTCGGCACGATCGTGGAGCGGGGACCGGCCGCCGAGGTGTTCGGCGACCCGCAGCACCCCTACACGCGGGCGCTGCTGTCGGCGGCGCCGTCCGTCCACGACCGGCCCGGCGACGACGCGGGTGAGATCGTACTGCGCGGGGAGGTGCCGTCGGCGGCCGAGCCGCCCAGCGGATGCCGGTTCCGGACCCGCTGCTACATGGCCGCCGACGTCTGCGAGCGGGAGACGCCCGCGCTCGTCCCGCGGGACGGGCTGCCCCAGGCGGTGGCCTGCCACTTCGCCGACGGCGCCGGGACGACGGCCCCGCCCGCGCGGGGACGGGCGCCGGAGGGCGGGGCCCGCGAGGGTCAGGCGCGTCCGTAGGCGTCTTCGAGGCGCTCGATGTCGTCCTCGTCGAACCGGCCGAAGGCGATCTCCATGACGCGCACGGCCGGGCCGTCCGAGCCGAGCCGGTGGGTCTCCCCGGCGCGGATCAGCACCCGCTCCCCCACCTCCGGGAGGATGCGGCGCCCGGCCACCTCGAACACCGCGCCGGGGTCGAGCGCGACCCACAGCTCGTCGCGGTCGCGGTGCCGCTGGAGGCTGAGCCGCTGCCCCGGCTCCACGTGAATGATCTTCACGGTGGACGGCTCGTTGAGGGTGAAGCGCTCGAAGCGGCCCCAGGGCCGCCGCTCGGTCCGCACGGCCGGCGCGGGCCGCGGGTCGCCGTGGGCCTGGGGCTGCGCGCCGGTCGGCACGTCGGTCTGCACGGTCACCTCGGGGATCGCGGGTCGTCGGACGGGCGGGGGCCGCGGGCTTCGGACGCGGCGGCGGGAAGCCCGCCGAGGACGAGGTCGACGAGGCCGTCGACGACGGCCTCGCGCGGCACGTCGTCGGCGTGGTCCAGCCACCAGTCGCCGGCCGTCTGCACCATGCCGACGATCGCGTGCCCCCACACGTAGGCGCGGGTCCGGTCCGCCATCTCCCCCTCGGCGATCATCACCTCGGCCAGCTCCCGGCTCACGTCCCGGATCATGGTGCTCATCGCGCTGTGCGTGGCCGTGTCCTCGGCGCTCGCCCGGTGCATGAGGAACCGGTAGAGGTTGAGGTTCTTGGAGATCGTCGCCAGGTAGGTGTCGATGGTGGAGCGGGTGCGGTCGCGGATCGGGTCGCCGCGGGAGAACTCGTCCCGGATGCCCTCGATCAGCTTGCGCGTGTGCCGCTCGGCCAGCGCCTGGTAGAGGCCGCTCTTGTCGCCGAAGTGGCGGTACAGGATCGGCTTGCTGATCCCCGCCTCCGCGGCGATCGCGGCCATGGACGCCTCGGGCCCCTCGCGCTGGATGACCCGGTCGGCCGCCTCCAGCAGGGCACGGCGGCGGCCGGGGTCTCGCCGTGGTCCGGGCCCCGGCCGGCCCGCCGCACTCGTCATGACAGCACGGTATCCGGGGGTGTTACCCGGTGACAACACCGGCCGGCCCGCGGCGGGGAGGCGTGCCCGCCGCGGGCCGGCCGCCCGCCGGCGGGTCAGCCGAAGTCGAGGTCAGAGCACTGGTAGAAGGCGTTGCCGGTGTCGGCGATGTCCCACACGGCGAGCAGGAGGTGCCGGCCGTGCCGCTGCGGGAGCGTCCCGGTGTGGGTGGTCTGGCCGGACGGCGGCCGCCCGTTGTAGTTCTGCTGGAGGAACGGCGTGAGCTCCAGGGCGTCGCGGGTCAGCGGCTTGGCGGCGTCCCAGCCGTCCTTGGTGAGGAAGTAGCGGAAGGACGTGGTGGCGTGCGCCGCGGTGAACCGCCAGCTGATGCTGAACGACTGGCCGCCCGTCACCTTCGTCGCGGGCCACCCCGTCCCGCCGCGCTGGTCGTCGAGCGGCGCCCAGCGCCCGTCGGCGCCGGCGCAGATCTTCCCGTCGCCCGGTCCGCGCTGGGGGAAGCCCTTCGGCCCCTCGACGCCGTCGGGGTCCCACTGGACCTGGCCGCAGTTGCGGACCTGGTGCGTCCCGCACAGGTAGCTGCGGCTCGGGGGCGAGGTGGTGTACCCGTGGGACCAGGCCGGCACGGCGAGCGCCAGCGGCAGCCCGGCGGTCACGGCGGCGGCCACGGCGAGGCTGGTCTTCCTTGGCATCCTGCGTCTCCTTGGCGGGGGGAGGTACGGCGTACCCGAAGGCGGAGGGGAGCCGGCCCGGAGGCCAACTCTAAGGAAACTTTCCTTTTAGAAGGTCGCGTCGCCGTGCCGCTCCGTCAACAGGACCGCCCGGGGTCGGGCACGCGGAGACAAGTCCCTGGCAGGCATGGCAAAGCCGCGGGCCCGGCGGGGCCCGCGGCGCAAAACGAGGCGGGGGGCGGATGCTCTCCGCCCCCCGCCCGGCCCGGCCCCTCCTAGCGGGCGAACGCCTGGAGCTCGGCGGTCCGCACGATGCCCGCGCTCGGGCTCGCGGTGCCGCAGTCGGTGGCCGACCGCGGGTCGTCGTCCTGCTCCCCCGCGTAGGCCGGCGCGCCGGTGCACTGGCTGGAGACCACCTCCAGCCGCAGGTGCGTCGCGGTGACGTCCCGCAGGTCGAACGAGCGCATGATCAGGTCGGGCGCCGTGGGCCGCGGCCGGTCGGCCGGGAACGCGTCGGACGGGCTGGTGTAGACGGTGCGGTACGAGGCGTTCTGAGCGCAGTCGGCCTTGGAGGCGTCGCAGGCCAGCAGCCGGAAGGCGCGCAGCGCCGTGAACCGGTTCTGCGTGCCGCCCGCGCCCTCCGGATCGCCCGCCACCGACGGGCGCAGCATCGCGCTCACCTGAACACGGCCGACCCTGACCGGGCGATCGCCGGCCAGGTCCACGGTCACCTGGCGTCCGGCGACCGGGGCCGTCACCGACTGCCAGTTCGTCGCCTCCGTCTCGTCGAGCAGCGCGGCCTGGGACGCGCCGTCACCGGTCGCCGTCGCGCCGTTGGCGCCCGCGGCCTCGTTGCGGGACATCGCCACCGGCAGCGTCCGCTGCGACGCGCCGATCACGGCGGTGAACCGCCGGTGCCCGAAGCCCGCGCCCACCGCGACGAAGGAGTAGCGGCCCGGGGTGAGCGCGACGGTGTCGCCGAGCGGGGTCGCCGGGTCGGTGTCGGCGACGGGGACCGCGCGGGCCTCGTAGTCGCCCACGTACAGGCGCACCTTGCCGCCCCTGGCGTCCCCGAGGGGCGTCAGCCGGACGCGGGCGTTGCGCGACAGGGGCGAGGCGAAGCTCGGCGTCGGGTCGGCGTCGGCGGGGCCGTTGCTCGCGGCGTCCTTCCCGAGGCCGTGCTCGGCGAAGACCTTCCACATCATCTCGTGGTCCCGGCCACCGAAGCGGAGGGTGTCGGCGGCCAGCAGGGCGTCGCGGTGGTCGACGTAGCTGACCGCGCCGCCGGCCATGAGCAGCAGCGCGTCGAACGACACCTGCGCCCACCGCCGGTTCCCCGGGCACTTCGCCACCGGCACCGCGCCGTCGGCGCACGCGCGCTGCGACGCGGCGCCGCCGTCGCCGTACCGCCGGACGAACGCCTCGCGCAGGTCGAACTGGGTGGCGCTCCAGATCTCACCGTCGGCGTGGACCTGGGTTCCCACGAGGTCGTACCCGAGGTCGGCGTAGTTCAGCGGGCTCCGGCTCATGTCGTAGTTGCGGATCCCGGCGCGCCGGTCTCCGGTGACGTACCCGCCGATGACGTACGGCGTGCGGCCGGGCTGGCGCAACCCGTACTCGTTGAGGTACTCCATGGCGAACAGGTCGGAGGTGCTCTCGTTCATGGCGCCCGCCTGCGGCCCGCTCCACCCGGCGTCCGGTCCGGCGATCATGCGGCCGGAGATGGCGTGGGTGTACTCGTGGCCGATGACGCTCATGTCGAAGTCCCCGTCGGCGCACGGCGGGTAGAACGAGCCCGCGATCGGCTGCCACAGGTACATGTTGGTGATGGCGGGAATCCCGTCCGGCGGGGTGATCTGGTTGGCGTTGTCGCGGACGGCCGGGAACCGCGCGCCGGCCTGCGCGTTGCCCTGCTCGGGGTCGCCGCCGAGCCCGCCGCGCCCGCCGTTGTCGGACTGCATGTTCCAGGCCGACTCGGTGAAGCCGAGCCGGTACGACCAGTCGTGCATCCGGTTGTGCTGGACGAACAGGTTGGACATGGCCGCTTCCAGGTCCGCCTCCTGCGGGCTGTCCAGCGTCGCGGGGTCGCACCTGCTCGTGTGCCACTGGTTGGTCCACGGATAGGTGTAGTTCCGGTCGGGCCTCGGCGCGCTGGTGCGCGTCCCGACCGTGAACGGGTCGCTGCTCGCGCGGTTCTCGTACGCCCTCGCCGCGTTGCCCACGGTCGTCGTGCTGGAGGCGCCGATCGCCGGGTCGACGTCCCAGGGCCGCCCGCTGGAGGGGTCGCCGCCGACGGTGCGGCACCCCGCCGCGGGCGCGAAGCACCAGGCCTCCCGGGTGTCGCGGGAGGAGTAGTCGCCGGGCGGGGTCGCCGGGAACACCGCCCAGCGCGGGTCGTCGCTGTCGTGGTCGACGAGGTTCTCCCGCACGAGCACCGAGCCGGTCCGGGCGTCGACGTGGGAGGTGACGGCCTTCGGCTCCGCCCCGGAGGCGTCCATGAGCGTGACCTGGTACGCGCTGCGGACGCCCTCGGCCGTGGGCACCGCGACGAGCCGCGCCTTGCGGGGGTCGCCGGCCGAGGCGGGGATTCCCGCGTCCCGCCCCGCCGCGGCCACCGCGTCCCGCGGGGAGAGCGTGGCGGGCGCCGGGGCGGCGCCGTCCCGGGAGAGGGTCGAGGTGACCGAGACGACCTCGCCGCCGGTCACCCCGACCGCCACCAGCCCGTCGTGGCCGGCGGGAAGGCCGCCGAACCGCTGGCGCAGCAGCACGGCCGCGCCGTCGCCGACCGGGTTGACGGCGACCTTCTCCAGGGCGCCGACGGCGGCGGCGTCGAGGCCGAACAGGTCCCGGTGCCCGGCCAGGTACGCGCGGGCGGCCTTCTCCGGAT
Source organism: Actinomadura sp. NPDC049753 (assembly GCF_040674655.1). Taxonomy (NCBI): domain Bacteria; kingdom Bacillati; phylum Actinomycetota; class Actinomycetes; order Streptosporangiales; family Thermomonosporaceae; genus Actinomadura; species Actinomadura sp. NPDC049753. The sequence goes on from NZ_JBFARL010000025.1 coordinate 25,998, forward strand.
CCCGGGGCAGGCCGCCGGCCAAGGGCCCGGAATCGGTCACCGAGGCGGGTGTGCCGAGCTTGTTCCATCGCACGGTCACGCCGCGGGCGGCGCCCACCTGGCGGTTCGTCGGGGCCAGCCGCCCCGGCCGCGCGTCCTTGTCGGCCGGTTCGGTTTGCTCTCCCGGCGGCCGCGGTCGGGGAGGCGGCGGCTCGGCCCGTCCGGGGGCCGCGAGGCCGGCGGTGAGGAGTGTTCCGGTGGCCGCCAGAGCGGTCACGGCGGTCCAGCGCGTCCTGGGCACCATTGCCTCCTGGAGGCGGGCCGACGGCCCGTTCTCGGGGGATGGCCGGAGGGGACGCCCGGCCGCTCTAGAGACAATCAGCGCTTACACCACTCACCTATGGCGAATCACCACATTTACGAAGTGCCGCCGTGCGGCGGTCTTCGCCCTTGACACCGCCGTTTCCTCGAAAACCCCATGTCAGGCGCCCGGCCGTCCCCGGGCGGCCACGCCCGCCGCGACCGCCCGGCCGGTTGACCGGGCCCGGCCACCGCCCCGCCGCGACGCCGCCCGCTCCCTCACCGGGCCGGGAACAGACCCTGACCTGCCTGTGGTCTTCGCCCTTCCGGCGCCGGGGAGGGAGCGGGATGATCGCCGCGTTCGACATGCCGCGCCGGAACCCGCGCGCGACGCGGCGCCAGGAGGATCATGAACTGGACACGTTCGCGCCGGACGGCCGCGCTGGGGGCGCTCGCCGGATCGATCGCCGTGGCCCCGGCGGCCGTGGGACCCGCCCGGGCCGCCTCCCCGGTCGGGCCTCGCCCGTCGGGCGATGCGACGGCCGCGAAGCAGGCCGGCCCGCACACGCCCTCGCCGCCTCAACTCCCGCGGGACTTCCACGGGAAGGGGAAATGGATCGTCCGGGATCTCGGCATCACGGTCCCGTTCACCTGGACGGGAAGCGACGGGAACAGCCAGATGATCGCGGGCGGCCCGCGATACCCGATCTGGTTCACGAACCTCATCTACAAGAATTCCCTTTACACCCTGACCTACAAATGGCCCGGCCTCCGCGACCACCGGTGCTCGCGGATCCCGGGGTTCGACCTCGGCGTCCTCAACCGGAAACTCCGGACGGCACGGTTCGTCGGCCGGGAGATCCTGCAGCGCAGGCCGCAGCGGCACGTCGACCACTGGCGGGTCGGTGTCGTCGCTCCGCAGCTGCCTCCGGGGAAGTACCTCAGGCTCCCGATCGCGCTCGGCGACGTCTACGTCGACCAACGCGATCCGACGACCTTCTGGCAGGTGCTGCAGTTCGGCGTCCAGAACCTGTACGACCCCGAGCTGGACGAGTGGCTGGTGATGTCGAGCTTCGAGCACGCCCCGGGCAGGGTCGTGCTGCCCCGCCGGTGCCCGCCGCCCGCACCGTGACACCGCCGGCCCCGGCGCGGAGCCGGCGGGCTAGTCCCGGGCGGCCGCGACGGCCCGGACGATCAGCGCCGTCGACGGCAGCGTGAACGGCTCGCCGTCGGAGCGGTAGGGCCCGGTGGCGTCGGCGAAGGCCCCCCACGTGCCCGGGTCGTCCGCGGACCCGAAGCGCTCCGCGACCTTCCGCAGCAGCATCGGCGGCGTCACGGCCTTGGTGAACGCGACGCACTGCTCGACGGAGTCGAACGGGAACCGCACGACGAACTCGGTCACCGACACGTCGGTGAACCCCGCCGCGGCCACCTCGGCGGCGAGGCGCTCCGGGTCGGCCATGCTGAACGGGCCCGGCGTTCCGGGCGGCGGGGGCGGCAGTTCGAGCCGCTCGCTCAGCACCCGGAAGCCCAGCGAGATCGCCGGCGCGCTCGACGCCTCGCTCCAGACCGCCGCGGCGAGCACGCCCCCGGGGGCGAGGAGCCGGGCGAGGCCGCGGAAGGCGGCGACGCGGTCCACCGCGAACATCAGCCCCCAGCGGCTGAGCACGACGTCGAACGAGCCCGCCGGCAGGTCGATGGACTCCACGTCCGCCTCGGCGAACGCGATGTTCGGCGTGCCCTCGGCCCGGCGCCTGGCCAGGTCGAGCATCGCCGGGGAGATGTCCACTCCGGTCACCCGCCCGGTGGGCCCCACCCGCCGGGCCGCCGTCAGGGCGGGCTCCCCATGGCCGGTCCCGACGTCGAGGACCGCGTGGCCCGTCCGCACGCCGCCGAGGTCGAGCAGCCGCCGCGTCACCGCGGCGGCTCCGAGCTCGAACCTCTCCTGCGCCGCCGCCCAGTTCGCGCTGAGGGCGTCCCATGAGGCCCGCTGCGCCTGCTTGACGGCGGCCGGGTCGATGTCCGCGGCCGTCACGAGTTCACCTCCACGTCCCGCGGCACGTGCATCGTGAGCGGCTCCCACCACTCGCGGTTGTCCCGGTACCAGGCGACGGTCTCCGCGAGGCCGGCCGCGAGGTCCCGGCGCGGCCGGAACCCGAGCTCTTTCGCGATCTTCGTGCAGTCCATCGCGTACCGGCGGTCGTGGCCCCTGCGGTCCTCCACGTACGACACCGCGTCCCACCCCGCTCCGCACTGGGCGAGCAGCCGGCCGGTCAGCTCGCGGTTGGTCAGCGGAACGCCGCCGACGTTGTAGACCTCGCCCGCCCGGCCCCTCGTCAGCGCCAGGTGCACGGCGCGGCAGTGGTCGTCCACGTGCAGCCACTCGCGGACGTGGAGCCCGTCGCCGTACAGCGGCGCCTTCCCCTCGTCGAGCAGCTCGGTGACGAACAGCGGGACGATCTTCTCCGGGAACTGGTACGGGCCGTAGGTGTTGCACCCCCGGGTGATCCGGACGTCCATCCCGAAGGTCCGGTGGCAGGCGAGCACGACGAGGTCGGCCGCCGCCTTGGACGCCGCGTACGGGTTCCCCGGCGACAGCGGGTCCCGCTCGCTCCACCGCCCCGTCCCGATCGGCCCGTACACCTCGTCGGTCGACACGTGCACGAACGGGGCGGTGCCGTGGCGCCGTGCCGCCTCCAGCAGCGTCTGCGTGCCGAGGACGTTCGTGACGACGAAGTCCTGCGCGCACCGGATCGACCGGTCGACGTGGGACTCCGCGGCGAAGTGGACGATCGCGTCGTGGGCGCCGACGAGGTCGTCGACCACCGCGGCGTCCGCGACGTCCCCGTGGACGAAGGCGAAGCCCGGCGCGCGGCGCACCGGGTCGAGGTTGGCCGGGTTGCCGGCGTAGGTGAGCTTGTCCAGGACGGTGACCTGGTGCGCGCCGCCTCCGGCCCGGTCCTGGCCGAGGAGCCGGCGCACGTAGTGGGACCCGACGAATCCGGCGCCGCCGGTCACGAGGATCCTCATGAGCCGGTCCGCGCCCGGCGGGGGGCGCCGCGGACCCTCACCGCCCGCTCCGGAGCAGCCGGTCGCGGGCCGCGGCCAGATGGTCCGGCGTCGTGCCGCAGCAGCCGCCGACCACGTCGAGGGAGAACTCCGCGTCCCAGCGGGCGACCAGATCGGCGAACTCCTCGGGCCCCATCGCGGCGGGGACGTGCCGGTCGACGTGCGCCGAACGGGGGATGCCGGCACGGTCCTCGATGTTGGGATAGGCGCCGATGGGGCCCGAGCACGCGTCCCGCAGCGCCCGCAGCGCCGACTCGCTGTCGGCGGGAGCGGTGCAGTTGACGAGCACGGCCTCGGCGCCGTCCCGTTCGGCGGCGGCGGCCGCGTCGGCCAGCTTCTCCCCGGACAGCAGCCGGGCGTCGGCGTCGCACACGAAGCCGACCCAGGCGCGGGCGCCCGCCCGCCGCACCTCCTCCAGCGCGATGCGCGCCTCGCGCTCGGAGTTCATCGTCTCGACGAGCACGAGGTCCACGCCCACCCGCATCAGCTCCGTCGCCAGCCAGCGGTGCTCGGCCCGCAACTCGTCGTCGGGGGGGACCAGGTCGGGCCGGTAGCAGTCCTCGACCGGCCCCACCGAGCCCGCGATCAGGGGGCGGTCCGCGTCCTGCGGCCCGTCCGCCCGCCCGTCCTGGACGGCGCGGACCGCCGACTGGGCCACGCCCACGGCGGCGTGCACCATCCAGGCCAGGCCGGCGTCGAAGAGGCCGAGGCGGCTGAGCGCCCGCAGGTTGCACCGGAAGGTGTTGGCGGTGATCACCTGCGCTCCGGCGCCCAGGTAGCCCTGGTGGATCCCGCGCAACCGCGTGCGGTCCGCCTCGGTGTTCATGGCCCGGTTGGTCCACCACGGGCCGTCGACGCTCATGCCGGCGCGCTGCAGCTCGGTCGCGGTCGCGCCGTCCAGCCACAGGGGCCCGCCGCCTCCGGACCGGCGTGCCCCGGATAGGTCGTTCATGTGTCCATCCCTCCGCAGTTCAGAGCGCGTCCATCAGGTCCCGCACCAGGTCGGCGGGGTCCTCGATGCCCGCCGACACCCGAATGAGGTTGTCCGAGACGCCCAGCCGCCCCCGGACCTCGCGGGGGACGGAGGCGTGCGTCATCATGGCGGGGCACTCGATGAGCGAGCGCACGCCGCCGAGGCTGACCGCGCACGCGTACAGCCGCACCCGGTCCAGGAGCTTCTCCGGCTCGCCGAGGTACTCGAAGCTCAGGATCGACCCGGGCGCCGACATCTGCCGGGCCGCCACCTCGTGCTGCGGATGCTCGGGCAGCCCCGGGTAGTGGACGGCGCCCACCCGCCCGCACCCGCGCAGCGCGGCGGCGATCGCCTCCGCGTTGCCGACCTGCCGGGCCGTGCGCAGCGAGAGCGTCTTGAGCCCGCGGTGCACCAGGAAGCAGTCGAAGCCGCCGGGCACGCTCCCCGTGGTGGTGCGGTGGGACGACAGCTCGCGGTGCAGGTCCTCGTCGTCGTAGACCAGGGCGCCGCCGATGACGTCGGAGTGGCCGGCGATCGACTTGGTGGTGCTGTACAGGGTGATGTCGGCGCCGAACCGCAGCGGCCGCTGCAGCGCCGGGCCGGCGAGGGTGTTGTCCACCACCACGCGGGCGCCGGCCCGCCGGGCCCGCTCGCACACCACCGCGAGGTCGGCGACCTTCAGAAGCGGGTTGGTCGGCGCCTCCACCCAGACCATGTCCACGTCGTCGCCGAGAGCGGCGTCGAGCGCGCGCGCGTCGGTGAGGTCGACGTGGTCCACGGCGATGCCGTGCCGGCCGAGCAGCGCGAACAGCGACCGGGTGCCGCCGTACACGTCGTCCGAGGCGATCAGCCTCCGGCCGGGGCGCAGCAGGGACAGCGCCGTGGTCCCCGCCGCCTGCCCGGAGGCGAAGGCGAGGGCGAAGCGCGCGTCCTCCAGTCCGGCCAGGCAGCGTTCGAGGGCCTCCCGCGTCGGGTTCTCGCCGCGCGAGTAGAAGTAGCGCAACGGGTCCTGGACCCGCCGCTCGAACGTGGCCGCGACATGGACGGGCGGCACCACGTCCCCGGTGACGGCGTCGGATTCCTGGCCGAGGTGGACCAGCCTTGTGTCGAAGCGCATGTCAGAGGAAACGCGTGGTCGGGTGGTCGGCGGTCCAGGTGCCCGGCCGCACCGAGCGCAGTGCGGCGGCCACGACGTCGATCTCGTCGGCGGTGTTGTAGACGGCGAACGACATCCGCACGGTCCCGAGCAGGCCCATCTCGTCCAGGAAGGTGCTGGCGCAGTGCACGCCGCTCCGCACCGCCACACCGTGCCGGTCCAGGTGCCCGCCGACGTCGTAGGGGTGGACGCCGTCGACGACGAACGACACGATCCCGCTCGGGGCCGCGGCCGGGTCGCCGACGACCCGCACGCCGTCGATCCGCCGCAGCGACTCGACCGCGTACCGCACCAGCGCCTCGTCATGCCGCCGCACGGCGTCCCAGCCGAGATCGCGGACGTACCGCAGCGCGGCGGCCAGGCCGACGGCTCCCGCGACGTTCGGGGTGCCCGCCTCGAACCGGGCGGGCGCGGGGACGTAGCGGACGGGCGCGGTGTGGCTCACCCCCTTCACCGTCCCCCCGCCGACCTGGTACGGCGGCAGCTCCGCGAGCAGCTCCCGCCTGCCGTACAGCACCCCGGTGCCCATCGGGCCGTAGGCCTTGTGCCCGGAGAAGCAGTAGAAGTCGGCGTCGAGACCGCGCACGTCCACCGGCGCGTGCGGCACCGCCTGGGCTCCGTCCACGACGACCGGGACACCGCGCCGGTGCGCCTCGGCGACCATCGCGCGCACCGGGTTGACGGTGCCCAGCACGTTGGACACATGGGCGACGGCGGCGATCCGGACGCGGGGCCCGAGGACGGCGGCGAAGGCCGCGGCGTCGACGGCGCCCCGCTCGTCGACGGGGGCCACCACCAGCTCCGCCCCCGCCCGCTCGCAGAGCCGCCGCCACGGCAGCAGGTTGGAGTTGTGCTCCATGCCGGTGACGACGACCTGGTCCCCCCTGCCGACGAGCCCGGCGCCGAAGCCGTCCGCGACCATGTTCACCGCGTCCGTGGTGCCCCGGGTGAACACGATCTCGTCGGCGTGCTCGGCGCCGAGCGCCTGCCGCACGGTCTCGCGCGCCTCCTCGTAGCGGTCGGTGGAGGCCATGCTCAGCCGGTAGTACCCGCGGCCCACGTTGCTGTTCGCCGTCGAGTAGTAGTCGACGATCGCGTCGAGGACCGCCCGCGGCTTCTGCGCCGTCGCGGCGTTGTCGAGGTAGACCAGCGGCCCGCCGCCCCGCGAGGTCGCCAGGATCGGGAAGTCGTCCCTGACGGATCTGGGAAGGAACGCCTGGTCCGCGAACCGTACGGGAGGTCCTCCTCCTTGCGGCATCAGGTCAGTCATCCGGACTCCTCTCAAGCTGGAACAGGCTCGTGAACGCGTCGAGGAATCGCACCGGGAACGCGAAGACCTTCTGCTCCGGGTACGGGCGGCGGGCCGGCGGCACGTGGCCGGGGTCGCCGGGTCCCGGCAGCCTGCCCGCGCCGTCCAGGAGGTGCGGGCCGTAGAAGAACCAGCAGATCTGGCCGATCTGCTCGGTGAACAGGATCGGATGCACGTCCCGGGAGTACGTGTGCATGTGGCAGAAGGCCGCGAGGAACTCCCCCTTGGGACCGAACCCGTTGCCGAGCATCACGTGCCCGAAGATGTCGTGCACGGCCCGGAACAGGTCGTTGTGGCAGAACTCCACGCCGTCGACCACGATGCCCGACGGCCCGGACAGCGGGTGGTCGCCGGCGGCCGGCGACGGCCCGTGGCCCGCGCTGGTCAGGTAGACGTGGAGACGTCCGGTCCGGTGCACGCTCTCGCGCAGGTCGCGTGATCCCTTGTACGGCTGCCCCTCTCCGAGCCACGGGACGATCTCGATGCCGGCCTCGACGATCGACCGGAACTGCCGGAGGTTCTGGCGCTTCAACCGGTCGTAGCGGCGGCGCAGCCCCGCGTCGCCGCCGCGCAGCGGTGCGCGGTCGTAGTACGCCGCCACGGCCCGGCAGTAGTCCTCGTCCAGCCGGACGGCGGTCCGGGCCAGCCGGGCGATCGAGGGGCCGCGCCCGCCCGCGGGGGCCCACTGGTCGACATGGCGCTGTGCCAGCGAGGACAGGTCGACGCCGGCGGGGCGTTCCTCGGTCACCATCTCCCGTTCCGGAGGTCACGAGCGCGAGGTCACTCACTTAACTATCATATAGCAGTTGATCGGACGACTCCAACGACCACGTCCGGAAGCCCCCAGAGAACGAGCATGCCGACCGGTGGTCTCGCAGGCCAGCCCGGGACATCATCACTTCAGTAATATATTGTAACTATGCCCGGCAGCGCCGAAGGCGCGGAGAACGGCGAGGAAGGCGGCCATGGAATTCCTGTCTGATTCCCCGAGCCCGCGGATCGCGATCCTGGGGTTCGGCTACATCGGCACGTGCCTCGGGGCGGCGCTGGCCGAGCGCGGCATGAGCGTCGTCGGCGTCGACAGCGACGCGTCGATGATCGCCGGGCTGCGGGCCGGCCGGTGCGCGATCCCCGAGCCCGGACTCGCCGAGGCGCTGGCCCCGTTGGTCGCGAGCGGGCGGCTGGCGTGCACGACCGACTACGACGTCCTCGGAGACGCCGACGTCGTGCTCATCACGGTCGGCACGCCCGTCGACGTGAACGGCGCCCTGATGACCGCGCAGCTGGAGGAGGCGTGCCGGCAGCTCGCGCCCCGGCTGCGCGCCGGCCAGCTGGTCATCCTGAAGAGCACCGTCGCCCCGGGGACCACGCGCACGGTGGTCGTTCCGCTGCTGGAGAGCGGCGGCCTGGTCGAGGGCCGGGATTTCGGACTCGCCTACTGCCCGGAGCGGCTGGCCGAGGGGGACGCGCTGGCCCAGCTGCGCGAGCTGACTGTCGTCGTCGGCGGGTGCGGCCCCGGCGGCACGGCGGCGGCGGCGCGGTTCTGGAAGGCGGCGCTCGGCGTGCCCGTCAGGATCGTGCCCACGGCCGACATCGCCGAGATCGTGAAACTGGCCAACAACTGGTGGATCGACGCGAACGTCGCGATGGCCAACGAGCTCGCCCGGTTCTGCGCCCTGTTCGAGGTCGACGTGATGGAGGTGATCGCCGCGGCGAACTCGCTCCCCAAGGGGGACGGGCGGGTCAACATCCTGCGGCCCGGCCCGGGCGTCGGCGGACCGTGCCTGACCAAGGACCCCTCGATGACCTGGCGCACCGCCCGCGACCGCGGCGTCCGGCTGCGGACGGTGGAGACGGCGCGGCACGTCAACGACGCCATGCCCGAATACGCCTACGAGGTCATCCGGGACGGCCTGGCCAAGTTGGGCAAGGACCTGGCGTCGGCGAGGATCGCCGTTCTCGGCGCCGCCTTCAAGAACGACACCGGCGACCTGCGCAACACCCCGGCCAGGGGGGTGGTCCGAGCCCTCCAGGCGGCCGGCGCGGAGGTCCGGGTCTTCGACCCCCTCGCGGACAGGGAGCGGATCCGGGCGGAGGTGGGAGGCTCCCCCGCCGACGACCTCGACCAGGCGGTGGAGGGCGCCGACTCCGTCGCCTTCCTCGCCGGGCACCGGCGGTTCCACGGCATCGACCTGGAGAGGCTGCGGCGGCTGGTCGCGATGCCGTGCCTGGTCTTCGACGGGCGCATGCACTACCGGGCGGAGACGATCCAGCGGCTCCGCGACCTCGGGTTCGGCTACCGCGGGATCGGGCGGTGAGCCGTGACGCGAGCGGTGTCCAAATGCTATATGTTTATATAGTTTCTGCTCGATGAGAACCCTGATCTACGGGATGGCGCTGTGGCAGACCACGAGGCGGCGTTGCGCGGCGGGGCGGTGGCCGGGGAGTCGGTCCTCATCGAGGGAGCGTCCTTCCGGCTCGGATCACCCGAGTGGGTCCTCGACTGGCTGGCCGAACAGAACCAGCCCTTCCCCACGCCCTGGTTCCGCGACGAGACCCCGCAGACGCTCGTGGAGGTGGCGCCGTTCGTGATCGACCGCCACCCGGTCACCTCCGGCCGGTACGCGGCCTTCGTGGAGGCCACCGGGTACCGAACGGTCGCCGAGCGCCGCGGCTGGAGCCTGGTCTACGGGGCCGACTACTGGGAGGGGACTCCCGGCGCGTCCTGGCGCCGTCCGGCCGGGCGCGACTCCGGGTACGTCCCGCCGGACGACCACCCCGCCGTCCACATCGCGGTCGAGGACGCCGAGGCCTTCGCCGCGTGGGCGGGCGGACGGCTGCCGACGGAGGCGGAGTGGGAGCTGGCCGCACGCGGCCCCGAGTACCGGCTGTGGCCGTGGGGCGACGAGTGGTCCCGCGAGCTGACCAACACCACCGAGCTGCGGCTGGGCGACGCCGCCCGCAGCGCCGCCGAATGGCGCGCGTGGTGGAAGGAGCTCCAGAACGACCAGGGCCCGATCCCCCTGACCACCCCGGTCGGCAGTTTCAGCCCGCACGGCGACAGCCCTTACGGGGTGGCGGACATGGCGGGCAACGTCTACGAGTGGACGGCCTCGCCGAGCCGGCTCTACGGCCCGTCGCCCGACTGCGACGAGTCGCTGCTGAGCGTGATGGGCCGGTTCCGCGTCATCCGCGGCGGCTCCTGGATGAACCTGCGCTTCCAGGCCCGCACCAGCGAGCGCCTGCACGGCGACCCCACCGGATGGGCCTGCTTCGCCAGTGGTTTCCGATGCGTCCGCGACCCGTGAGGATGCCCCATGCCCCATCTCATCGTCCCCGGCAGCTGGCACAACGTGACCTCCGGCAAGGTGCGCTCGGAGCTGCCCGCGGCCAACCTGCGCGAGCTCCTGGAGACGTTCGTGCGCTCGCACCCGGAGGCCGGCTACCGGCTCTACTCCCCCGCCGGCGACCTGCTGCCCTACCACCTGTTCCTCGTCGACGGCGAGCAGGTGCCCCGCACGACGGCGCCGGACGACGTCGAGCTGGCGCCCGGCAGCCGCGTCGAGATCATTCCGCCGCTGGCGGGAGGCTAGGCCTCCCGCCGGGCCCGGCCCGCCGCGGCGGTCACCAGCCCGACCTGATCGTGTCCGCGATGTGGGCGCGCTCCTCCTCGGACAGCCACCAGCCGACGGGCACGTAGACCACGCGGTCGTGCACGCCGTCCAGGCCCGGCAGCTCCTCCCGGGCCGCGGCGACGCAGCTGTGGGCGTCGTTGCGCCGGGAGATGACGCTCGTCATGATCCCGGCGTCGGCCATCTTCCGCATGAAGGACGTGCGGTCCTCCACCTTCAGCGGGTACGCCCAGAACGAGGGCTCCCGGTCGTCGGCCCGCTCGGTGTGCTCGACGCCCGCGATCCCCGACAGCTCCTTGTCGTAGAAGGCGGCGTTCCTGCGCGTCCGCGCGAGCAGCCCGTCGACGATCTCCAGATTGGACAGCCCCATCGCGGCGGAGACGTCGTTCATCGGGAAGCGGTAGCCCCACTCGGCGACGTCGTAGTCGCCGTGCACCCGGTCGGCCTGCCGCTCGATGCCGAGCCAGCGGCGCAGCCGCGCCCGCCGGTGCAGGTCGTCGTCGGGGAGCACGATCAGCCCGCCGCTCCCGGCGGTGAGGATCTTGATGGCGCCGAAGCTGTACACGCAGACGTTCCCGTGGTTGCCGAGCGGCGCCCCCCGGTAGGTCGCGCCCCACGCCTGCGCGCAGTCCTCGATCACCACGGGGCGGAACCCGTGGGCCTCCTCGGCCCGGTCGACGATCTCGCGCAGCCGGTTCAGGTCCACCGGGTAGCCCAGCCAGTGGACGACGACGATCGCGCGGGTGGCCGGCGAGATCTTCGCGGCGAGGTCGTCCAGGTCGATCGTCAGCGTGCCCGGATCGACGTCGACCCAGCGCACGCGCAGCCCGTGGGCCAGGATCGGCCAGTTCGTCGCCTCGAAGGTCAGCGGCGTGCTCAGCACCTCGCCCGGCCCGCCGTCGTCGCTGGAGGGCTGGGCCGTCGCGGGGAACCGGTCGGGGTCGGCCACCATGCTGAGCGCGAGGTGGAGACCGGAGGTGCCGCAGTTGACCGCGAGGACGCGCGGGTTGCCGAGGCGCAGCGCCAGGGCCTTCTCGAACTCGGCCACCTTGGGCCCGTGCTCCAGGCGGCCGCTGTCGAGCACCTCGGAGATCCGGCCGAGCGCGTCCGGCGCCATCGCGACCTTGAACAGCGGAATCATCGCGGACTCCCTCTCTTCGGGACGACGCCCGGCCGTATTTAGTACCTAATTTTAAAGTTAAGGCGCGGCCTTCGCCCCGGTCAACGCTCCCGTGCGAGATAGGCCTCGAGCACATCGGCGGCGCGGGCGGCGCCGCCGGCCCGGGCCGCGTGCTCGCGCATGCGGCGCACGCGCTCCAGCGCGGCCCGGTCGCCCGCCAGGTCCTCCACCGCCTCGCGCAGCCGCGCGCCGGTGAACTCCGCCGCGGGGACCACCGTCCCGAGCCCGAGCTCGCCCACCCGCCGGGCCATCGGCTTGACGTCGAACGTGAACGGCACGACGACCATCGGCCGGCCCGCGGTCAGCGCGTCCATCACGGCTCCGATGCCCCCGTGGGTGACGAGCAGGCTCGCGTGTTCGAGCACGGCGGGGAGGGAGACCCACCGGTGCGCCTCGACGTTCGGGGGAAGGGGGCCGAGATCGCCCGCCCCGACCCGGTCCCCCAGGGCCATCACCACATGCCAGGGCGTGCCCGCGAACGCCTCCGCGCACTGCCGGTAGAAGTCGGGGTGGTCGTTGAAGGTCGTCCCCAGCGAGATCAGCACCACCGGCGAGCCGTCCTCCGGGGGCCGCCACGCACCGGGCCGGTCCTCTGGCGCGGACGAGCGCCCGACGAACGCGAACCGCTCGTCGAAGGTGTCCCGCGCGATCTGGAACTCGCGCGGGATGAGGACCAGGTTGAGGCCCTCGACGCGTTCGGCGAACTCCCCCGCCCGGTCGCGCAGGCCGTACCCGGCGAGGAGGCCGGCCAGCTTCGCGTCGACGACGCCCCGCGTGCGCTCGTCGACGCCGCCGGTCTCCTCGATCATCTCCCGCGAGTAGGAGTAGGCGTGGTTGGAGGCGAAGCCCGGGTTGATCCGGCACGCGGGGCGCTTCCAGACGGCCGCCAGCGCCTGGCCGGCGATGATCGGCACCTCCCCGTACAGCACCAGGTCCGGCGCGTCCTCGCCGTAGTGCGCGTGCGCCGCCCGCAGGATCGCCTCGTTCTCCGCGAGGTACAGCAGGTGCGGCCGGGCGGGGTCGTCGTCCGCGAACGCCTCGGCCGCGCCGGAGGCCCCCGACTCGTAGGGGATCGCCGTCGCGCCGGCCCGCTCGACCATCCCGACGTACTCCGGCGACGTCACGTAGCCGACGTCGTGGCCGCGCCGGACCAGCTCCGCCACCACGGGAAGGGTGGGAAGCACGCTGCCGTGGTTGGCGACGTTGACAAGGGCGATTCGGTGGGCCGCTGCGCTCCGCATGGCGGTAGCATCAAGCTTTGACTATATGAAAGTCAAGCGTGACGGTCGGGTCCGGTCGGCTCCCCCGCACGGACTCCGACGAAGAGCCCGGGGCTGTTCGGGCGGCCGTCGGCCAGCGAGAAGCCGGGCACGAACTCGACGGTGCAGCCGGCCCGCTCGAAGGCGGCCTCGTACCGCTCCCGGGGAAGCAGGTACTTGACGACCACCTCGGTGAACTCCCGGAACCCGGACGAGTCCACGATCATGAACCTGATCTCCACGCGGCTCCTGTCCCCGCGTCTCGCCGAGTGCGTCATCCGGGAGACCACCCGCCCGTCCTCCCGGAACAGGTGCCCGGCGGCGTGCCCGTCGAGGAAGTTGTCAGGGAAGTACCACGGCTCGACGATGAGGACCCCGCCCGGAGCGAGGTGCGCCGACATCCGGGCGACCGAGCCGGCCATCTCCTCGGGCGACTCGGCTTCGGCGAGGCCGCTGCCCATGCAGGTGACGACGTCGAAGGTCCGGTGGAGCTCGAAATCCCGCATGTCGCCGGGGTGCACCGCGACGCTGGGCAGCCGCCCCCGCGCGACCTCCCGCATGGCGGGCGAGTGGTCGAGGCCTTCCACGTGGTCGAAGTGCTTGGCGAGGTTCTCCAGATGGGCTCCGGTGCCGCACGCGACGTCGAGCAGGGACCGCGCTCCCGGCAGCCGGGACCGGACCAGGCGGTTCAGCCCCTCGGCCTCCGCCTCGAAATCCTTCCCGCGGCTGCGGAACACGGGATCGTAGAGTTCGGCGTGCGCCGCTCCGTAGCCCATCGGTGCGTCTCCTGGCGTCAACCTTGATCCACCCCCGTTGCACACGTCCCAAGTTACTTTATATTCATAGAGTAACTCTCTGGCGAGGACGGACCACGGCGGGCTGCCGTCGGAAGGGAGCAGAGGCCGATGGACGCGCAGCAGTCCGCGCTCTTCCTCTTCGAGGAGGCGATGGGGTTCACCTACTCGGCCGCGCTGCGCGCGGCGGCCGAACTCGGTGTGGCCGACCACCTGGCCGAAGGCCCGTGCACGACGGCCGAGCTCGCCGCCGCCACCGGGACGGGGCAGGGCGCGCTGTACCGGATCCTGCGCCTGCTCGCGGCGCGGGACGTGGTCCACGAGGACGAGCCGGGGCGGTTCCGGCTGACCGCGAGGGGCGACGCGCTGCGCGCCGGCGCGCCGATGTCCGCCCGCGCCGGGATCCTGATGTTCACCGACCGGATGTTCTGGAGCGTCGCCCACGAGGCCGCGACCGTCGCCCGGGACGAGGCGACGACGTTCGAACAGCTCTTCGGCACGACGATCGGCGGCTACTTCGCGGAGAACCCCGACACCGAGGCGCTCTTCTACGACGGCATGGCGACGGTCTCCGAGGCCGAGAACGCCCTCGTCGCCGGAAGCTACGCGTTCCCCCCGACGGGCACGGTCGTCGACGTCGGCGGCGGGAAGGGCGGGTTCCTGCGCGCCGTGCTGCGCAAGCACCCGGGGCTGCACGGCGTCCTGCTCGACCGGGAGGAGCACGTGCTCGGCCACCACCTGCTGGGCGGCGACGACATCGCCGGCCGCTGGCAGATCGCCGACGGGGACTTCTTCGCCTCCGTCCCCACCGGGGACGTCTACCTGATCAAGCGGATCCTGCACAACTGGGACGACGAGAAGTGCGTGGCGATCCTGCGCAACTGCCGCCGGGCGATGAAGCCGGACGGGCGGGTCCTCGCCGTCGACGCGATCATCCCGGCCGGCAACGAGGCCCACCAGAGCAAGCCGATGGACTTCATGATGCTCGCGGCGCGCACCGGGCAGGAGCGCACCGAGGCGGAACTGCACCCGCTGTTCGAGGCCGCCGGCCTGCGGCTCGCCCGCGTCCTGCCCACCGCCTCGGTCATGTCGATCGCCGAGGGCGTGCCGCGCTGACCGCCGCCCGGGGCGTCAGTCGGGCGGGTCCAGCCAGATGCAGGCCGCGTCGAGCCAGCGGTCCACCTGCGGCAGCGGCAGGCCGTTGCGCACGCGCGCGCTGGTCATGTGGGGGATGGTCGGCTCGCACGCCAGGACGGGCACGATCGCGACGTCCTCGATGACCTGCCGGTCGATCCGGTGCCACAGCTCCTCCGCCCGCGCCGGGTCCTGTTCGGACAGGGCCTCCTCGATGAGGCGGTCGACCTCGGGGTTGCGGTAGCCGCCGTAGTTGCTGGTGCCGGCGGCGAAGTTGGACTGGAACATCGGCTGGACGTAGGCACGGCCGTTGTTGCCGAACCAGTCGGGCGTCCACGCGGCCGCCGTGATGTCCCACTCGCCGGCCTCGGCCATGGCCGGGTTCTGCAGGAACCGGTAGTACTCGTCGGGCTGGCTGATCAACCGCAGTTCGACCGTGAACCCCGCCTTCTCCAGGTCGGCGGCGTAGTACCGCGCGATGTCGGCGTGGGGGGCGTCGGCGCGGTAGAGGGCCCTGAGGGTGAGGCCGTCGGGGTACCCGGCCTCGGCGAGCAGCGCCCGCGCCTTCGCCGGATCGCCGTGGTCGCCCGGCGTGGGATAGCGGTCGTACTCGCGGTGCCCGAAGTTGCCCGGAGGGATCGCCGTGTGCGCCGTCTGGGTCACCGTCCCGAGGTCCATGTCGTCGAGCAGCCTGACCATGGAGGCCTTGTCGACGGCGTACGCGACGGCTCTGCGCACCCTGACGTCGCGCAGCGCCCCGCCCTCGTTCGGGCTCTTCATGTTGAACACCAGATACGGGTTCATCGCGTAGCCGAGATGCCGGTCCGCGTCCGGGGGGCGGCGGTCCTCGCTGATGACCGGCGCGCCCCACGAGAGGTCGGCCTCCCCGCTCCGGATCGCCTCCCGCACCCGGTCGTCGTCGACGCGCGCCATCCGCACGTCCAGGCCGTCGACGTACTGGTGCCGCAGCGGGTCGGTGTCCTGCCGCCACACCGGGTTCCGCTCCATCGTCAGGAAACGGCCGTTCTCATAGCCGGTGAGGCGGTACGGGCCGTTGGAGCGAATATTGGCGATGAACTCGTCACTGTCCGGGATGAACTGGTCATACTCGCGCGGCGCGGCGGACGCGAACATCATCGACAGCAGGTTCAGCAGGTCGTTGGCGGGCCGCACGAGCTCGACGACCAGGGTGCGGTCGCCGTCGGCCCGCAACCCGGCGATCTCGTGAGCGTTCTGGTAACCGGCCAGGTCGGCGGCCGACGGGGTCCGTCCGGCGAACTCCCGCCGGTAGCCCTCGGCGAACTCGGCCATCCCCTTGATCGTGCTCGTGTAGTAGGCGATCGCCCCCGCCCCGGCCACCGGGTTGCACATCCGCTTGAAGCCGCGCACGAAGTCCTCCGCCGTCACCTCGCGCGGCGGGTCGGTGTCCCACATGACGCCCGGGCGCAGGCGGATCCGGTACACCAGCCCGTCCGGGCTCATCCCGCCGTTGGCGACCGTCGGCGATTCCGCGGCGACATCGGGGACCGGGGTCAGGGCGCTCTCGTCCACGGCCGTCGGATAGCCGAACAACTGCCGGGCGAACAGCCTGATGATCTGATGCGAAAAGGCGTAATAGGCGCAGGCCGGATCGACATGGTCCATTCCGCCCGGTCCGAAGTAGCGGAGAGTACCGCCGTAACGAGGCTCCACACCGATCACCCTCCCTGCGCGTCACCGGGCCCCGCGGCCGACGCCGGCGCCCCACCTGTCCCACGCCGGAGATTACCATCGTTTCTTAAAGCACAATAGGGAGGTCATCCCCCGCTCACGCCTCTCCCCCGCTCCCCCTGGACCGGGCCGATCGCCCTCCCCCACACCACCCGGCCTCCGCGCTCACCTCCGTTCATGGCGGCCATCGCCCAGGCGGACGAAGTCAGGTGCAGTCCCCGGGCTCCAGCGGACGGAATGCCCTCATCCGGGGTTCATTGGGCGAGTAACTTCAAAAACATATTGTATTGTGAGGGAGACTGGTCATCCGCACGTGGAGGGGGTCACTCGTGACACAGTCCGTGAAGCCCGGCGAGCGCAGCGTCCCGGACCCGGCCGGGGCGGCGGACGGCGGAGCGCCGCGGCGGCTCCGCGACGCGCCCTGGGAGAGCATCCGCGAGATGTTCGCCCTGGATCCGACCACCATCCACCTCAACACCGGCACCGTCGGCGCGATGCCCTACGAGGTGCTCGACACGATGGACCGGGTGACCCGCGAGTGGACCGGCGGGCTCGCCGACGTCTACAAGCCGTCCGGGTACTACGAGCACCGCGCCCTCATCGGCCGGGCGTTCGGCGTCGACCAGGACGAGATCGTGATCTGCCACAACGCCACCGAGGGCGTCGCCCGCATCATCCAGGGGCTCGACCTCCACGAGGGCGACGAGGTGGTCACCACGAGCCACGAGTGCTACTCGGTGCTCTCGAACTTCAACCTCGTCCGGAACCGGTACGGCCTGACGATCAAGACGCTGACCATGCCGACCGGCTACGGCGTCACGGCCGACGAGATCGTCGATCTCTTCGAGGCGGCCATCACCCCGCGCACCAAGGTGCTCGCGTTCGCCGGGATCACCCTGTTCACCGGCACGATGATGCCGATGCGCAGGCTGTGCGAGCTGGCGCAGCGGCACGGCCTGACCACCGTGATCGACGGCGCGCTGCTGCCCGGCCTCGTGAACCTGGACATGCGGGCGCTCGGCGCCGACTTCATCGCGTGCTCGGGGTCGAAGTTCCAGTGCGGCCCGCTGGGAACCGGCATCCTCTACCTCCGCAACAAGGTCTTCCCGGAGTACAACCCGCTTCCGCTGCCGACGTTCTGGCCGGTGATCTCCACCTGGTACCCGATGATCGGCAGTCCTCCGCCGCGGACGAGGACAAGGGTCGAGAGCGACGACACCGCCCTGTACGTGCAGAGCGCCGGCAGCGCCAGCATCGCCCGCGGCGCCGCGCTGGCGCGGGCCTGCGAGATCTGGGACGAGATCGGCCGGGACCGCATCGAGAGGCGGGCGATGGAGCTCGGCGACCACGCCCGGGGGCGCCTCGTGGAGGCCTTCGGCAAGGAGTCGATCTTCTCTCCCGGCGAGGACCCGCTGCTGAAGTCCCCCCTCATCGCCTTCAACCCGTTCCGCGACCCCGAGGCCGCCTGGAACATCAAGAAGTTCACCGCGTTCACCGACCGGCTGGAGCGGGAGCACCGCATCTGGATCCGGTGGACCGAGTTCGACGTCCCGGGCTCGCCGCACCAGCACTACGCGGCGCGGGTCTGCACCCACCTGTTCAACACCCGCGAGGAGATCGACCGGGCCATCGGCATCATGGCCCGCCTCGGCGAGGAGATGTCATGACCGTGTCCGAGCGGCCCCAGGCCGCCCGGTGGAGCGAGGACCTGCCGCGGCCCGGCGGGACGCTCCGCCTCCACGGCCCGGCCCCCGTCCACCGCCTCGACCCCTCGGCCTCCCACCAGGCGCCCGCCGACCAGGTCATCAGGCTGTTCGCCCGGCAGCTGTTCGGCTACGCCCCCGCGCCGGACCTGCGCGACTGGCGGGCCATCGCCCCGGCGCCCGACCTCGCGACCGACGTCCCGTCCACCTACAACACCGGGATGGGCGCGCGGCACACGAACTACGTGGTGCACCTGCGCCGCGGCGTGTTCTGGGACACCGCGCCCGCCCGGGAGGTCACGGCGCACGACGTCGTGCGCGGGCTGAAGCGGCTGGCCAACCCGCTCACGAGGCCCGCCGCTCTGCCCTACTTCACCAGCACGATCAGGGGCATGGCGCGGTACTGCGAGGACTACGCCGCGGCGATCCGCCGCGACGACCCGACCGCCGAGGAACTGGCCGCCTTCCAGAACTCCCACGACATCCCCGGCGTCCTCGTCCTGGACGACGAGTCGCTGGTCATCGAGCTCATGCGGCCGGCCATCGACTTCGCCGCCATCATGGCCCTGCCGTGCGCGTCGCCCGTGCCGGTCGAGTACGACGCGTTCCTGCCCGGCAGCCCGGAACTGCACCGCAACCTCCGGAGCAACGGGCCGTACCGGCCGGTCCATCTGGTCCCCGGCCGCGAGCTGCGGCTTGAACCCAACCCGGTCTGGCGGCAGGAGTCCGACCCGCTCCGGCGCCGGCATCTGGACGGCATCGAGATCACGGTCGGGGACGCGGCGCCCGAACACGTCGCCGCACGGGTCGCGTCGGGCGCGGCCGACCTGCCCTGGGGCGTGCGGATCGCCGAGCCGCACGACGCCGAGCCGGGCGATCCGGGCGACGGCCTCGGCCTCTCCCTCGACCCGTACCTCGTCTTCAACGTCGAGAGCCCCGCCGCGGGCGGCGCGCTGGCCGACGTCCGGGTGCGCCGGGCGCTCTCGTACGCGATCGACAAGGCGGCGATCGCCGACCTGTACCGGCGGTCCGGCAGCGGTGCGCTGGTGCGGATCGCCGGCTCCGTCGTGCCGCCGGGCAACGACGCGCGCCAGGAGCTCGACCTCTACGCGACCCCCGGGAGCCGGGGGGACGCGGCCAAGTGCCGGGCGCTGCTGGCCGAGGCGGGCCACGGGAGCGGCCTGGCGCTCACCGCGGTCCATCTCGACACCGGCCTGGACGCCGCGGTCGCGCGGTCGTACGCCGCCGACCTGGAGAAGGCCGGCGTCACCGTCCGGCTGATGGCGCTCGACCACGACGCCCGGGACGCCCTTCTCGGGGATCCGCGGCGCGCTGCGGCGGGCGCGTGGGACCTCGCGGCCGCGTCATGGTCGCCGGACTGGTACCCCGCCAACGGCCGGGTCTTCCTGCAGCCGATGTTCCAGTCGGGCGACTCCCGCAACTCCGCGAACCTCGGCCGCTACCGCCGTCCGGAGGTCGACCGCCTGATCGAGCGGGCCCTCGCCACGATCGAGGAGCCGGCGCGGTCGACGGCAGCCTGGAACCAGGCCGAGCGGACGGTGCTGGAAGACGCCGCGGTCGTGCCCATCCTGTTCCAGCGGCCGGCCGTCCCGTGCCTGCGCGGCCCGCGGGTGCGGGGCGCGGTCCCGATGCCCGCGTTCGGCCACGCCTACGACCTCGCCGGCGTCTGGCTCGACCCGCCGGCCGACCCGCCGGACACCCCTGCGGGATGACAGTGGCGGACCGCACGGCGGCGATCCAGGGAGCGCGCAATGCGTGAAGAGGTGGTGACCGAGTACCTCAGCCTCGGGCTGCGGTTCGGCCGGCTCGCCGACGGGTTCGTCGACTCCTGGTACGGCGACCCGGAGCTGGCCCGCCGGGTGGACGCCGAACCCAGGCCCGACGCGTCCGGGCTGGCGGCCCGGTCGGCCCGGCTGCTGGCCGCCCTCCCGGACAGCGGCCTGGCCGAGCCGCGGCGCCGGTTCCTGTCCGCGCAGCTCGCCGCGCTGAACTGCGCGGCCCGCCGGATGGCCGGGGAGGAGATCCCCTTCCGGGACGAGGTCCGGACGTACTTCGAGGTCGACATCGAACCCGGCGAACCCGACCGCTACGCGGAGATCCACGACGCGATCGGCGCGCTGCTGCCGGGCTCCGGGGACCTGCGTGCCCGGACCGCGGCGTTCTACGAGCGCAACGCCGTCCCCCCGGACCGGCTGGCACGGGCCGTCCAGGCGGTGTCCGGCGAGCTGCGCGCCATGACCCGCACCGTGTTCGGCCTGCCGGAGCAGGAGAGCGTCGAGTACGTGGTGGTGCACGACAAGCCGTGGAACGCCTTCAACCGCTACCTCGGCGGTTTCCGCTCCAGGGTGGAGCTCAACGCGGAGGCGGGCCGGACCGTCGCCGCCCTGCCGCTGCTGGCGATCCACGAGGCCTACCCCGGGCACCACACCGAGCACTGCCGCAAGGAGGCCGGCCTCGTCGGCGGCGCCGGCCACGACGAGCACCTGATCTCGCTGGTCAACACCCCGCAGTGCCTCATGGCGGAGGGGACCGCCGAGATGGCCGACGCGGCGGTGCCGGGCCCGGGCTGGGGCCGCTGGACCGCCGACATCCTGGCCGGCGAGGGCGTCCGGGTCGAGGGCGAGCTGGTGGAGGAGATCCTGCGGCTCATCCGCCTGCTGATGCCCGCCCGCCAGGACGCGGCCATCATGCTCCACGACCGCGGAGCCGACCCCGACCAGGTCACCGACTATCTGGAACGGTGGCTCCTGGTGCCTCCGGACCACGCCCGGCGGATGACGCGGTTCCTCACCGACCCGCTCTGGCGCGCCTACTCGGTGACCTACATCGAGGGCCCGCGACTGGTGGGCGCGTGGCTCGGCGCCGGGACGGGCCGGACGTCCCTCGTCGAGCGCTACCAGAGGCTTCTCGACGAGCCGCTGCTGCCGTCCGACCTGCGCGCGGACCTGGAATCCGCGAGCTCTCCGGGCCTCAGAACAGGTACTCGATGATGCGCTGGGCGGTGGCGGCGGGCGTGGGCAGCGTCGCCATCTCCCGCTGAACCTCCGCGGTGGCGGCGCGGACGCCCTCGTCGGTCATCAGGCGGGTCAGCAGGTCGGCGTCGACGTCCTCGCGTTCGCTCACGAACCCGATGCCCCGCTTCCGCACCGCCTCCAGGGTCGTGTGCTGGAAAAGGTCCCTGGGGTCGGGCGTGATGAGCTGCGGGATGCCGGCGTCGATCGCGGTCAGGGCCGTCCCTCCGCCGCCGTGGTGGACGATGGCGGTGCACGTGCCCAGCAGGAAGTGCAGCGGGATCCAGCCGACGGAGCTGACGTTGTCCGGCAGCGGGCCGAGCGAGCCGATGTCGACCCCGCCGAGCGCCAGCACGAACTCCGCGTCGACGCCGGCGGCCGCGTCGATGATCGTGCGCATGGTCCCGGTGCCCAGCATCTGGAGCTCGACCGTTCCCATGCTCACGGCGATCCGCGGCCGCCCGGAGGGCTGGGGCAGCCGGTCTCCGACGACCGATCCTCCGCTGTGCGGCAGCCAGCGCATGAACCATCCCTCGGGCTGCTCGCCGGCCAGCATGCTGGGCGGGAACTCCTCGATGGTGACGGCCGGCTTGGAGATGGACACGCCGTACCGCTCGCAGACGTCGGGGAGGTAGGCCTCGGCGGCCTCGTGCATGCCCCGGGTGCGCCAGGCGCTCACGTTCCGCTGCACGGCGGGTGCCCCGGCGCGGGCCGCCGCGAACAGGCCCGCGGTGGTGCCCTGGTCGTAGACCACCAGGTCCGGGCCCCAGTCGTCGGCCAGCGCCACCATGCCGTCGATCAGGGGACGGTTGATCGCGGCGAACCCGGGCCCCCACTCGTCGAGGTTGATCGCCGGCTTGGTGGCGACCGTTCGGACGAACTCCGGGTGCTCGCGGGCCAGCCGCTCGTTGACGGCCTCCATGCTGAAGCCGGGAGCGGCGTCGACGATCTCCACGCCGGAGCCCGCCGCGCCCTCGGTGGGCCCCGCGATCGTGGCGATCACCTCGTGGCCCGCGGTACGGAACGCCCAGGCGAGGTGGACGAGCGGGAAGAAGTGACCGAGACCTGGGTGAGAGCAGAACATCACGCGCATATCCGGAAGATCCCTTCTACCGGTGCCCCCGTCCGCGACGGGACCGGACGGCACCCGGAGCGGGCGCCGCGGCACGCGGACTTCACTATATGAACTTAAACTACGATCTTCGCTCGTTCAATATCCGCGGCGGTGCGGAGGCGGGGGCGGCTCACCAGGTGACCGGGAGCTCGCGCACCCCGTAGATGTTCGCCTTCTCCTTGAACGACAGCTCCCCGAACGGGACCGCCAGCCGCAGGCCCGGCAGGCGCCGGAAGAGGGCGTCGAACACGATCTGCAGCTCCATCCTCGCGAGGCGGTGCCCGAGGCACCGGTGCCGGCCGGCGCCGAACGCCAGGTGCCGCCCGCCGCCGCGCCCGACGTCGAACTCGTCCGGCCGCTCGAACACCTCCGGATCGCGGTTGGCGGCCGGGCCCAGCACCACCACGCCCTCCCCCGCCCGCACCGTGACGCCGCCCACCTCGACGTCGGCCAGCGCCGTGCGCGCGGTCGAGGCGTTGACGACCGTCAGGTACCGCAGCAGCTCGTCGACGGCGAGCGGTGTCCTGGCGGGGTCGGCGAGCATCGACGCGAGCTGGTCCGGATGCTCCAGCAGGGTCAGGGCGCCGAGCGCGATCATGTCGGCGGTGGTGGAGTGCCCGGCGACGAGCAGCACGAACGCCATGCTGACGACCGCCTCGCGGTCGGCCGCGCCCTCCCGGCGCCCCCGGGCGATGAGGCGGCCGAGGAGGTCGTCGGGCGGGTCGCGCTCCTTGTCCGCCACCACTTCGGCCAGCAGGGACCGGATCTCGTGCGCCGCCCGGGTGCGCTCCGCGGCCGGGGTGGCGTGGCTGAACATCCGCCCGGTGCGCTCCTCGAAGTGGCCGTGCGCGGAGTAGGGCACCCCGAGAAGCTCGCAGATCACCAGCGACGGAACCGGGACCGCCAGCTCGCGCACCAGGTCGACCGGGCGCGGGGCGGCCGCCATCAGCTCCAGCCGCCGGTCGACGATCTCCTGGACCCGCGGGCGCAGCGCCTCCGTCCGCGCGGGCGAGAACTCGGCGCGGACGGACCGCCGGGCGGCGGTGTGCTCGGGCGGGTCCATCCAGTTCATCGGCGGCCGGAAGCCGCGGAAGGACGCCTGCCGCTCCTCCTCGGTGACGGGGGCGAACCGGGGGAAGCCCTCGCGGCGGCGATCGACGCTCATCCTCGGATCGCTGAGGACCTTCCGCGCGTCCTCGTGCCGCGCGACCAGCCACGCCGAGTTCCCCCCGGCCATGCGGGCGCGGGCAGCGCGCCTCCCCGACAGCAGCCGCTCGTACTCCGGCGGCAGGGCGAACGGGCACGCGCGCGGGACGGGGAAGACGCCGGCGTCGGGCGCGGGCTGACTCGTCATCGGGACCCCCGATCAGCTCGGTACTATGAAAACATATACCGAGTTGGCCCGAGAATCGGGGGGCGTTCCGATCGACCGGCGGGGTGCCGGAGCTCAGCCGCGCCCGGCGTAGGCGTTTCCGGCGTACCAGTCGCCGCGGCCGCCGGGCAGCAGGTCGAGCACGTTCCACACCGGGGAGAGCAGGTCGATGCCGCGCTGGGCGCCGTCGAGGAAGTCGGCCGGAAGCGTGTAGAAGTGGCGGACCCGCCCGCCCTCACGGACCAGGACGCTGATCATGGGCCGCTGCGCCCCGTCCGGACGCTCGGCGTGCATGTCGGCGTTGAACGTCGTGCCGTGGCTGGACAGGACGCGCACGGCGTCCCACCCTCTCCGCCGCGCCCAGGCGCGCAGCTTCGGCAGGGGCGCCTTGCCGACGACGGCGAAGGCGGTGTGCTGCGCCAGGTGCGCGGCGACGCCGTTGAAGCCGTCCACCCACATCGAGCACATCGGGCACGCCGCCTCGTCGTCGGGGTGGAACATGAGGTGGTAGACGACGAGGGTCTCGCGGTCGCCGAACAGGTCGCGCAGCGACACCGAAGCGGTCGGCTCGTCCTTCTCCGGATCCGCCGGCCCCTCGGTGAGGGCGTAGTCGCCGAGCTCGGCGCCCCGGGGCATCCGGCGCCGCGCGGCGGCGACCTCCTCGACCCGGTCGCGTAGCCGCCTTTCGGCCTTCGCCAGTTCGATCCGCGCGTCGATGTACTCCCGGCTCGTGCCGACCGGCCACATCGGCGCGATCTCCGGCTCGTCGTCGCTCATCACTGGCCCCTTCGAGTCCGTGGGCGGCATGGGTCAATTCCATATCGGACTCTACGATAATGAACCCGCCGGCGCGCGCGGTTCGGTCCCATCCGGCGGGCGCGGCGGTCAGGGAGCACGCGCCGTCTCGGCCGCCTCGCCGTTCCCAAAACGGCATGAGATCAGCAGATACGCCGCGATCCACTGCATAGCAACCGCTTCGCATAAGCAAGGCGAAATTCCTCTCCACGGAGTCCGGGAGAGTTGAATGGAAACACGCCGCATGTTAAGCTCGTTATTGCGACAATTAGTCAACTAAGCATATATTCTCAGACGCTCGTGATTCGAGGCACAGGAGGCTGAGATGGCCGGGACCGCGGTGGCCGACGTGATGGCCGAGCTGGCCGAGCTGGAGGACCCCAAGGCGCGCGAGGTGAACGAGAAGCGCGGCGACGACCACGGCGTGAACCTCGGCAAGCTGCGCGCGCTCGCGAAGCGGCTGAAGACGCAGCAGGACCTCGCGCGCGAGCTCTGGAAGACCGGCGACAGTTCGGCGCGGCTGCTCGCGACCCTGGTCTGCCGCCCCAAGGAGTTCGAGCGCGACGAACTGGACGCCATGCTGCGCGAGGCGCGCACCCCGAAGGTGCAGGACTGGCTCGTGAACTACGTGGTGAAGAAGAGCCCGCACTCCGAGGATCTGCGCCTGGCGTGGCTCGACGACGCGGATCCGGTGATCGCGAGCGCCGGATGGGCGCTGACCACCGAGCGCGTGATGCGCAAGCCCGGCGGCCTCGACCTCGGCAAGCTGCTCGACGTCATCGAGGCGGAGATGAAGGGCGCCCCGGATCGCCTGCAGTGGGCGATGAACGACTGCCTGGGCAACATCGGGATCAAGCACGAGGAGCACCGCGTCCGCGCGATCGAGATCGGCGAGCGCCTGGAGGTGCTCAAGGACTACCCCACTCCCCCGAACTGCACGTCTCCGTACGTGCCTATCTGGATCAACGAAGTGGTGGGCAGGAAGAAGGCGAAGTAGGAAGTCCGCGCGCTGGCCCCGCTCAGCCGGCGAGGACCGCCGACAGTTCCAGAGGACGGATCGCGCGCGCGGGGAAGTCGCAGTACCAGAGTCTGCGGCCGTCCCACGTCAGCCCGGTCGGACGGCCCGGGACGGGCAGGGCCCCCAGGTGCTCCCCGGTCTTCGGATCCATGGCGCGGAGCACGGCGTCGTCGAAGTCGCCGTAGACGACCACCCCGTCGGCGTAGGTGAGCCCGGAGGGCGACTCCCCCGCCGCCGGGAACTCCCGCAGAACGGTCATGGTGTCGTAGTCGCGGACCTGCACCACCGTCGGACCGCGCAGGCACATGTACATGCCCTCCGGCCCGTGCTCGATCCCGGTCAGCCTGCCGCTCGCAGGGAGCACCTCCTTCTCCCCGGTGATCCGGCCGTCCTCCGGATCGATCAGGACGATCCGCTTCGGGCGGCCGCCGACCTGGCACAGGCGGGCGCCGTCGTAGGCCAGGTCCGCCCGCACCCTGTCGCAGCCGAACGTCCTGCTCACCCCGCCGGTCGCCGGGTCGATCGCGAAGATCTTCTCCGCGTCCTGGTCCGAATGCCACAGCAGGGCGCCGTCCCAGGTCAGCCCGCACATGTAGGCGGCGGGGGCGGGCAGGGCGCCGGTGCCCGCGGCCGTCTCCGCCGTCTCACCCGATGTCATGTCCCCTCGCTTTCCGGCCGTCCGCGGCCGTCGTGACGCCTGTGGGTACCAGCGACCGCCGGGGCGCGCCCGCGACGGCGTCCAGCCACCACGGGCTCTCCCTCGCCCAGGCGATCGTCCTGGCGAGGCCCGCCCGCAGCGGGGTGCGGCTGCGCCAGCCGAGCAGTTCCCTGGCCTTCCCGACGTCCGGGACCCGCCGGGGGATGTCCTCGTAGGCGCTGCCGAGCGCCGAGTCCGTGCTCACGCGGATCGGGGCGAAGTCCGTCCCGGCCAGCCGGGTCACCAGCCGGACGGCGTCGGCCACGGAGGTCTCCCGGTCGCTGCCGACGTTGAAGCACTGGCCGTCGGCGGTCTCGCGGGCGCCCACCCGCAGCGTGGCGTCCACCGCGTCCTCGACGAAGGTGAAGCAGCGCGTCTGGGCGCCGTCGTCGTACAGCAGCGGGGGCAGCCCGCGCAGCACCCGGTGGACGGTCTTGCTGATCACGTACGCCGGGCGCTGCCGCGGCCCGTAGACGTTGAAGTACCGCACGACCGAGGCGCGCAGGCCCCGGTGGCGGGCGTAGGCGACGACCATGTGCTCGGCGACGGCCTTGCTCGCGGAGTAGGACCACCGGTCGGCGGCGACGCTGCCCAGCACCCGGTCCGCGTCCTCCGACCAGGGGACCGCCGGGTTCTTGCCGTAGATCTCGCTGGTGCTGGAGACCACGACCTTCACGCCGGCGGCGGCCGCCGCGCGCAGCACGTTGCGGGTGCCGGAGACCGCGACGTCGATCACTTCGAGCGGGTCGTCGAGGTACTGGTCGACCCCGACCAGCGCGCAGAGGTGGTAGACGGTGTGCACGTCCGGGCCGATGGCGCCGGCGAGGGCCCGCTCGTCCCGGATGTCGGCCCTGACGTGGCGGACGGAGCCCTCGCCGCAGTCCAGGTCGGGCGGCGGCGCCGCGGGGTCGTAGACGACCACGTCCTCGCCCTGGCGCGCGAGGCGTTCCACGAGGTGGCTGCCGATGAAGCCACAGCCGCCGGTGACCACGACCGCCATCGGTCCTCCGCCCTTCGCCACGGCCGCCTCGCACGGGGCGGCCATCGTCCTGTCAGCGGACGGCGCCGAACGCGCCGCCCGACCGGGTCCCGGCCCGCCGCGCGTACGAGTCGATCGCCTCCGCGGCCCGGGCGGCGCCTCCGGCGTCGCGGGCCTCCGCGCGCATCCGCGAGATCCGCCGGCGGACGCCGTCGTCGGCGACCAGGTTCTCCACCGCCGAGACGAGGCCGCCGCCGTCGACCTGCTCGGGCCGGAGCACATGGCCCAGCCCGAGCTCGACGGACCGTTCGGCGAACGGCCTGGCCTCGACCGCGTACTCGGTGAAGAAGAGCATCGGGCAGCCCCAGTGGACGGCCTCCATGGTCGCGCCGAGGGTGCCCTGCAGGAGGAACGCCTTCGCGTGACGCAGGACCTCCATGAACGAGATGTACTGGTGGACCTCGACGTTGGGCGGCAACGGCTCCAGCGCCTTCGGGTCGGTGCCGTCGCCCGTCACCATGACGACATGCCACGGCGTGCCCGCGAACGCCTGCGCGCAACTGCGGAAGAATTCCGGATGCCCGTTGAACGTCGAGCCCAGGGAAACGAGGAGCACGTTCGCGTCCTCGCGGGGAGGGCGCCATCCCGGCCGGAGCCGCCCTTGCGAGAAGCTCGGCCCGACGAAGACGAAACGGTCGTCGAATGTTTCGCTCTTCACCTGGAACGACCGCGGCAGGAAGATGACGTTCAGATCCTCGATCGCGTTCCAGAACTCCGTCGGGGAACGGTCGATGCGATATTCCGGCAGAAGCTCGGACATCATCCGCTGGAAGGTCTCGGTCTCGACTATGGGCCGGTGCCCGTGCACCGCGCTGAGCGCCTCCCACACCGAATAGTGCTCGTTCGAGGCGAAGCCCCCGTTGATGCACACGGCCGGCCGCCGCCACCTGGCGGCCAGCAGGCGCCCGGCGATCAAGGGGAAGATGTCGTAGACGACCAGGTCCGGCGGATCGTCGTCCAGAGCGCTCTCCGCCGCCCTGAGCATCGCGAGGTTCTCGTTGACGAAGGCGCTCACCGTCAGCGCCTCGGCGTCCTCCTGCTCGACGATCTCCGGCAGGTCGACGCCGTCCTCGAATATCGACCGGTGGCGGATCTGCCGGGCCCCGACCTCCGCGAGGTCGTCGACGTAGTCGCCGGAGGTCACGAAACTGAGCCGGTGCCCCCGGGCGGAGAGCTCGTCGAGGACGCCGTAGGTCGGGCGGATGTGCCCGGACCCGCCGGTGACGGCGAAAAGAATGTGGCGTGGTCGCATCACGATTCCCCGGATCGGGCGAGATGAGCCATGAAAACGGACACTACTATGGTTTTTTCAAGTTAGCAAGGGAGTGATCACCTGGCACGCGCGCGCCATCCGACCGAGTCCTTAGGCATTGACTTATATAAGCTGCTGCTTTAGGATGAGCTTGATCTTCTGGTGGCGACGGGAGGCACAACCGTGGGATCGAATTCGACCCTCGCTGTCGAGACGACCGGGCTGGTCAGGACCTTCGGCGAGACCCGGGCGGTGGACGGCGTCGACCTGGCCGTCCCCACCGGCATCGTCCACAGCCTGCTGGGGCCGAACGGCGCCGGCAAGACCACGTTCCTCCGGATCCTGACGACGCTGCTGCGTCCGACGGAGGGCACGGCCAGGGTGCTCGGCCACGACGTGGTCCGGGAGGCCGACGCGGTGCGCTCGCGCGTGAGCGTCACGGGCCAGTCCACCTCGATCGACGAGGACCTCACCGGGAGGGAGAACCTCGCGATGGTGGGGCGGCTGCTCGGGCACCGGGGGGCCGCGGCGCGGCAGCGGGCCGACGACCTGGTGGAGGCCTTCGAGCTGTCGGAGGTGGCGGACCGTCCGGTGAAGACCTGCTCCGGCGGCGAGCGGCGCCGGATCGACATCGCCGCCAGCATCATCGTCACCCCGGATCTGCTCTTCCTGGACGAGCCGACCACGGGCCTCGACCCCCGGGCGCGGAACCAGGTGTGGGACATCATCCGCGCCCTGGTGGCCGGGGGCACGACCGTGCTGCTCACGACGCAGTACCTCGACGAGGCCGACCGGCTCTCCGACCGGGTCGCGGTCCTGGACCACGGCAGGGTCATCGCGGAGGACGCGCCCGGGAGACTGAAGTCCCAGGTCGGCACCGGCGCGCTGAAGCTGCGGCTCCAGGATCCCGGGCAGCGCGCCCTGGCGGCGGAGATGCTCTCCCGCGAGCTGACCGTGGAGCCCGGCGCGGACTCCGATCCGCACCGGCTGTCGGTACGGGTCGGCGACGCCCAGCAGGCGGCGCGGGCGGTCACCGCGCTGGCCGACGCCGGGATCGCCCTCGACGACTTCTCGATGGCCCAGTCGAGCCTCGACGACGTCTTCCTCGCCCTGACCGGCCGCCCGGTGGCCGACGGCGGGCGAGCGGAGAAGGACGAGGCCGCGGACGACCAGACGCAGACGGTCAAGTGAGGTGGAGGGCGAGATGACGACGTCCCAGCCGATGACGCGCGCGCGGGGGCCGCTGGCGGCGCCTGGCGAGCGCCCGCCGAGGGCCGGCGCGCTGTCGGCGTCCATGACGTTCGGGTGGCGTGCGCTGCTGAAGATCAAGCACTCGCCGAACCAGCTGGTGGACGCCCTCATGCTCCCGGTCATGTTCACGCTCTCGTTCACCTACCTGGTGGGCGGCGCGATCGCCGGGTCGCCCGGCCGCTACCTGCACTTCTTCCTGCCCGGCGTCATGGTCATGGCGGTGGCCCTGACCACGGCGTACACCGGGATCGTGCTGAACCAGGACGTCGACCAGGGGGTGTTCGACCGGGTGCGTTCGCTGCCGGTGTGGCAGTCGTCGGTGCTGGTCGGGGCGATGCTGGGGGACGTGGTCCGGTACGCGGTGGCGTCGGTGGTGCCGCTGCTGCTGGGCCTGGCGCTGGGGTTCCGCCCCGACGGCGGCCTGGGCGGCGTGGTGCTCGCGCTGCTGTTCCTCCAGGTGTTCGCCTTCAGCCTCGCCTGGATCGGGACCTTCGTCGGGGTCAGCGTGCGGACGCCGACCGCGGCGCAGACGCTGAGCTGGACGCTCCTGTTCGTCCTCGTCGTCGCCAGCAACGTCATGGTGCCGCAGCAGACGATGCCGGGCTGGCTGGAAGCACTGATCAAGGTCAATCCCATCAGCGTCGTGACGACCGCCATGCGGGGGCTGATGGACGGCACCGTGACCGCGGGCCAGATGGGCTGGGCGTTCCTGGCCTGCGCCGTCCTCGTCGCGGTCTTCGCGCCTCTGACCATGTACCGGTACGGCCGCGCCCGCCACTGAGCGCCCTCACATCGCGTGCAGGCAGAGCAGGAGACTGCGGGCCTCGATGTTGACCTGGTAGCTCTGGCGGGCGAGCGCCATCGCCTGGGGCACCGTGAGCCAGCAGAAGTCCGGAGGGGGCTGGAGCGGGAAGCCGCCGCCGACCTCGACCACGAGATGACGGGTCAGGGCATGCCGGAACCGGCCGCCCTCCTCCGACTGCACCACGTCGTACTTCACCTGGACGGCTCTGGAAAGGACGAGATCGAGATACCGGGGGCGCCGGTCGCCGGGCGCCTCCGCGTAGTTCTCGGGGGTGCACTGCACGGTGGGGCCGAGCTCCACGGTGTCGCGGCATCCCGGACGCAGGTCGGCGCGGGCCAGAAGATGCCGGACCCCGTTGATGCGGCGGACGACGAGGGCGGCCAGCCCGATGCCGCAGGGTTCGAGGAGCGGCTGGCACCAGTGGGACACCTCCCGGTTGCCCGCGTGGACCTCCACTCCGAGGATGCTGAAGAACCTGCCGTCGGGACGGGAGACCGCCTCCGCGCCGCGCTCCCATCCGTCCACGGAGTCGAGGGGGACCGCGCGAGTGGTGAGCGTGTACGCGGACTTGCGCTCGGTGAGCCAGCTCCTCACCTGCGCCGGCGAGAGGAGCGGGTCCCCGCCGGAGGCGTACGCCTCCGCGAAGACGGCCGAGGCTCCGTCGTCCGGCCGCGCGCCCGTGGACGGGCCCGCGGACAGCAGGCAGGCCAGGACGGTCCTGGAGTCCATGTTCACGATGTTGGGGTGGTGCAGGAGGTCGAGGATCTGGCCGAGCGTCATCCAGGCGAAGTCCTCGTGGGGCTCCACCTCGCCGGTGACCTCCATGACCACGTTCCGGTTGCGCTTGGCCCAGAACCACGCCCCCTGCTCGGACTGCAGCACGTCGACCAGCACGCGGGCCCGCCCGGGCTCGGTGAAGTACTCGACGAACCGGGAGCGGGCGCCGCGGTGCGCCCGCAGGTAGTTGCTCGACGTGGACTGCACCGTCGGCGACAGCTGCACCGTGTTCACGTTGCCGGGCTCGATCTTGGCCTGCATCAGGAAGTGCAGGACGCCGTCGATCTCCTTGGCGAGGATGCCCACGATCGCGACGTCCTGCTGGTAGATGATCGGCTGCCGCCACTCGGGGGTGGCGCCGTAGTCGGTGCGGGCGTGGATGCCGCCCACGGTGAAGAAGCGGCCGCTCTCGTGCACGAGGTCGCCCGACTCCGGCGCGAACGACCAGCCCGTCATGCGCGCGAACGGGATGCGCGTCACCTCGACCGGGACGCGGCGGCGGCGTTCGTCCAGCCATTCGAGGACGTCCCCGGCCGGCCGGGGCCGGCACTCGGCCGACTCCGCGAGCCGCCGGCCCAGCTCGGATTCCTCGCTCGGCGCCGCCCTCAGCGCAGAGCCCGCGTTCGCACCCGCCATGCCCGCCTCCGTCCGCGGCAGCCGGATCCGGCTGCCGTTCGCGCCCGGCTGTATCATCTACTTAAATTACATATAGCATTAACAGCCGGGAAGGGAGAGCCCGTGTCCGCCTCGGAGCGCGTGTCCGCCTCGGAGCGCGACGTCGCCTTCGGCCCGCAGCACGCCGAGGTCTACGAGCTGACGTACCGGCACCGGGGCAAGGACTGGGGCGAGGAGGCGGCGGAGGTCGCGCGGCGCATCCGGGCGCGCCGCCCCGGCGCGCGGTCCCTTCTCGACGTCGCCTGCGGCACCGGGGCCCATCTGGAGGCGTTCCGGTCGGGCTTCGACCACGTCGAGGGCCTGGAGATCTCGCGCGCGATGCGCGAGCGGGCCGTGCGGCGGCTGCCGGGGGTGACCGTCCACGACGGCGACATGCGGGCCTTCGCGCTCGGCCGCGCCTTCGACGCCGTGACGTGCCTCTACACCGCGATCGCCTATCTGCCGACCGTCGCCGCCATGCGCGCCGCGGTCAGGGCCATGGCAGGCCATCTCGTCCCCGGCGGCGTGCTCGTCATCGAACCCTGGTGGCCGCCGGAGAGGTTCATCGAGGGGTACGTCGGAGCCGACCTGGTGCGGGACGGCGACACGGTCGTCGCGCGGGTCTCCCACTCGACCCGGCGCGACCGGGCCGCGCGGATGGACGTGCGCTGGCTGGTGGGCCGCCCCACGGGCATCAGCGAGTTCCGCACGCTGGAGACCTTCACCATGTTCACCGCGGACGAGTTCGCGGCGGCGTTCGAGGACTCCGGATGCGACGTCGAGCACGAGGAGACCGGCCTGAACGGCTACGGCCTGTTCGTCGGGGTCCGCCGCGGCTGACCCGCGGGCGGCGCAGGCGGGTGCTACTCGCCCCAGCGCAGGTACGTGATGGGCGGCTCCCGGCCGGGAAGCGTGCGAAGAGTGACCATGTCGAGGCCGACGGCCTCGCGCAGCGCGGCCGTCTCCCCGGGCCACTTGGAATAGGCGATCTCGTCGAAGGCGAGCACGCTGCCCTTGGTCAGGTAGGGCCGGATCGCCTCCAGCGCGGCGCGGGTCGGCGCGTGGAGGTCGAGGTCGAAATAGGCCAGCGCGATGACGGTCTCCGGGTTGTCGGCGAGGTAGCGCGGCAGGGTCTCGCGGATGTCGCCCTGGACCACCGCGGTCCGCCGGACGTGCGCGAAGGGCTCGCCGGACTCGTGCGCGTCGAGCACCTCGCGCAGGTAGTCGGGGTAGCCCTCGCTCACCGCGAACCGGCCGGCCACCGCGTTCGGCCCGGCCCTGTCGACGTCGGCGACGTCGGGGAAACCGGTGAAGGTGTCGAAGCCGATCACGCGCCGCACCGAGGTGTAGGGCTCGTGGCAGCCGCGGAGCGCGGTCAGCGTGGCCAGGTGCCGCCCGTGGAGCACGCCGAACTCCATGATCACGCCGGGGACGTCGAGGATCATGCGGTACAGCGCGTCCATGCACAGCAGGTCGGTGAGCTGGGGCCGCCGCAGGTACAGGGCCAGGTTGTCGATCAGGTACTCGGGCGGGATGGGGGTGTCGCGCAGCAGCCGGGTGAGCCGCTCGCGCACGTCGCGCTCCTGGTCCGACTCGCGTGCCAGCGAGCGCGGGTCCCTGTGGTTCGGCGTGGTCACCTGTCTCGTCCTCCCAGCGGCTGAGGTCGCGTCAAGACGGGGTCAGCTCATCCACGCGGCCGGCGCCGGTCCGCCCCGGCCGACGGGCGGGAAGAGGGCCTCCAGCCGGTCGGTCTCCTCCTCGGTCAGGGGCTTGTCCAGCGCCCTCACCGCGCCGTCGACGTGGTCGGGGGTGCGCGGGCCGA
This sequence comes from Actinomadura sp. NPDC049753, assembly GCF_040674655.1. Classification (NCBI taxonomy): domain Bacteria; kingdom Bacillati; phylum Actinomycetota; class Actinomycetes; order Streptosporangiales; family Thermomonosporaceae; genus Actinomadura; species Actinomadura sp. NPDC049753. The sequence goes on from NZ_JBFARL010000025.1 coordinate 59,824, forward strand.
TGAGGGCCGCGGTCACCCCCGGCCTGGACAGCGTCCAGGCGAGGCCGACCTCCGCGGGGTCCCGCCCGATGTCGGCGCAGAACCGCTCGTACTCGGCGATGGCCGCCGCGTGCTCCTTCAGCGCGTCGACCGCGCGCCCCTGGGCGGACTTGACCGCGGTCCCTTCCGCCTTCTTGCGCAGCACGCCGCCGAGCAGGCCGCCGTGCAGGGGCGACCAGACGAGCACCCCGAGCCCGAGGGCGGTCGCCGCGGGGATGACCTCCAGCTCCGCGTGCCGGGTGACGAGGTTGTAGACGCACTGCTCCGAGGCGAGCCCCGGGACGCGGCGGCGGGCGGCGGTCTCCTGGGCCAGGGCGATGTCCCAGCCGGCGAAGTTGGAGGAGCCGACGTGGCGGATCTTTCCCTGGCCGATCAGCAGTTCCATGGCCAGCCAGATCTCGTCCCAGGGGACCGACCGGTCCACCTGGTGCATCTGGTACAGGTCGATCCGGTCGGTGTTCAGCCGGCGCAGGGAGGCCTCGCACGCCGCGACGATGTGCCGCGCCGACAGGCCGCGGTCGCCCGGGTCGTCGCTCATCGGGCCCCCGACCTTGGTGGCCACGACGACCTCGTCCCGGCGGCCCGGGCGCGCCGCGAGCCAGTTCCCGATGACCTCTTCGGTGTGGCCCTTGTAGACGCGCCAGCCGTAGATGTCCGCGGTGTCGACGAGGTTGATCCCGCTCGCCAGCGCGTGGTCCATGAGGCGGTGCGCGTCCGCCCCGTCGACGCGGCCGCCGAAGTTCACGGTGCCGAGGCCGAGGCGGCCGATCCGCAGATCGGTGGAACCCAGCGGTACGCGGAACTCTCCGGGATCGGGCATCGACCGCCTCCTCAGGCTCTCGAACGGCTTTCACGATACTAGTTATTCAAGTCAGATTCCCCTATGCCCCTACTATCGCGTCCTGCGACGTCAATGCTATCGTTTTCTCAAGTGTAGGACCTTTGGCGGGTAAAGGTGGTCCACATGGCCCCGAGGGCGGTACCGCATCGGCGCGGGACGGCGATCCGGTCCACGGCGGACGACCCGCCGAGCGTGTCCGGCGACAGATCCTCGGTGACCCCGCCGAGGAGACCCGGGGGGTGGGGATCGTCAGTGACTCCGACGGCGACCCACGTGTGAGCACGGCACGGTGACGGGGAGCGCGCCGCCTTCTCCGGCGGCGCCGGCCTTCTGATCGGCCCCGCACGCCGTCGTCGGAACGCGGCCGAATTCTGCCGGGGAGAGGCCGCGGCCGACCTCGATGGACCGTCCGAACCGATCCGCTTTTCGCTTCGACCCGTCGAATCCAGGGTCGCGCGAGATGGGAGAAACGCCCATGGTAACGAAGGCCTCCAGCGGGGATGCTGTGGGAGCCGCCGCGCCCGATCCAGCGTCGGACCGGCCTCGTAAGTTCATCCCGGAGCTCGAAGGACTGCGCGGCGCCGTCGTGCTGCTCGTCGTCCTCGGCCACACCGGAGTGGCGACCAGCGTGCAGGGCTGGAGCTACATGCACTCCACCGGGAACGGCATCTGGGCCATCATGCTGAACCGGGTGGCGGTCGCCTTCCCGATCTGGTTCGTGATGACCGGCTACCTGCTGTACCGCGCGTTCGCGCTGTACACGCTCACCGGCGAGCGCAGGCCGAACGTCAAGCGCTACTTCTGGCGCCGGGCGCTGCGGATCCTGCCCGCCTACTGGGTCCTGACGATCACCGCTCTCCTGGTGCTCAACCGCGACAGCATCCACGGGGCATGGGAAGTGATCCGCCCGCTGCTCCTGCTGCAGATCTGGGAGCACGGCGCCATTCCCATGGGGATGATGCACACCTGGAGCAACGCCAACGACTTCCTGTTCTACCTGGCCATGCCGGTGTTCGCCTGGCTCCTCCACCGGTACGCGCGGCGCGCCGAGACCCACGAGGCCCGGGTACGGCGGCTGCTCGTGCCGCTGGCCGTCCCGGTGTTCATCGGCTTCGCCTTCTTCACCTGGCTCCATTTCCCGCAGTTCAGGGACGACCCGATGAAGCTGTGGCCGACGCAGTACTTCTGGCCGATGAGCTACATGGGCTGGCTCTCCGTGGGGATGATGCTGGCCGTGCTGTCCGCCGCCGCGGAGACGCGCCCCGACGCGGTGCCGCGGGTGTACCGCCTGATCGGCCGGCATCCGGGCAAGCTCTGGCTGGGGGCGCTCGGCATCTTCGTCCTGGCCTGCCTCTCCCCGCTCGCGGACTACCGCCTGGTGGACTACGTGCCGGCGCCGGCCGCGGCCGCCGACTACTGGCTCTTCCTCGCGTTCTCCGTGGCCGTCTTCGCGCCGCTCACCGTCCCGGGCGTCCGGTTCAAGGTGGCGGGCCTCATGCTGGACAACTCGCTGCTGCGGTTCTTCGGCAGGATCTCCTACAGCGTCTACCTCTGGCACATCTTCGTCTACGCCAAGTTCGTCGGGCCGCTCTTCGCCCCCGAGATCGGCGGCTACTGGGAGGTCCTGGCCGTCGAACTGGCGCTGTGCGTGATGGTCGGCTACGCGAGCTACATCGTGGTCGAGAAGCCGTTCCACATGCTCCGGCCGCGGCTGGGCAAGGCGCCGGTCGAGTTGAGCGTCGCCGTCAGCACTCCCGCCGAGGCGGCGCCCGCCACGGCGGGCGCGGCGGGCGCGGCGG
>NZ_JBFARL010000026.1:0-62409 GCF_040674655.1 Actinomadura sp. NPDC049753
GCGGCGATGATCTACCAGCACGCGACGTCTGAGGCGAGCCGCGCGATCGCTGATGCGCTCAACGACAAGATCGGAGCGGGGCGGCGAGGATGACGAGCGCGCGGTTCGACAGCACCGCGGCACGCCGCGGGTGGCCCTCCGGGACGGCCGCCGCGGCGGCCCGGACGGTCTCGACCGCCGCGTCGAGGTCGGCCTGCTCCCCGCTGATCGAGAACCGGGCCTGCAGGGCCGTGCCGAGGTTGGACAGGCGCCCGCCCCGGCTGGAGTGCCCCGCAGGGGTGGCGAGGACCGCCTTCCGGCAGGCGTCGACCGCAGCGTCGATGTCCTCGCGGTGCCGCAGGGAGTCGAACCGGATCTGCAGCGCGCCGCCCAGGTTCGCCAGCATCGTCCCGCGGTCGGGGCTCGCGTCCGGCGCGGCGGCCACCGCCATCCGGAGCGCGTCGACCGCCTCGTCCAGGTCCGCCTGGGCGCCGGTGCCGCGGAACCGGAACAGCGAGGCTGCCCCGAGGTTGCCAAGGTAGGCGGCGAGGTGCGGATGGCCGGGCGGCGCGGCGGCGACCGCGGCGCGCCCGGCCTCGACCGCGGCGTCGATGTCGGCCTCCTCTCCGGTGCGCTCGAACAGCACGCGGAGGATGTCGCACAGGTTCGACAGGCGCGAGGGCCGGTCGGGATCGTCCGCCGGTGTGGCGGCCGCGGCCCGCCGGGCGAGCGCGACCGCCTCGTCCAGCTCCCTCCGGCCGCCGGTGCGCCGGTGCAGCTCGCACAGGGCGATGGCGAGGTTGGACTGCCGGCCGCACAGCTCGGAATCCTCGGCGGGCGTCGACGCCACTGCGGCTCGTCCCGCCTCGACCGCCTCGGCCAAGTCCCGCTCGTCCCCGGTCTGGATGGACCGGATCCGCAGGACGTCGCTGAGGTCGGACAGGTGGTCGGGGCGATCGGGGTCGTGCGGCGCGGTGACGGCCACCGCCTCCCGATGGGCCTCGACCGCCTCGTCCAGATCCGCCGGGTCCCCGGCGCGGTCGAAGCGGGCCAGCAGCCCGTCGCCGAGCCGCACCAGCTGTTCGGCGTGGTCGGGGTGGTCGGGGGCGGTCGTGAACACCGCGTCCCGCGCCAGGTCGATCAGCTCGTCCAGCTCGGTGACCTGGTGGACCAGCGCCTCCCTCGTCCGCAGGGCGAGGTCGAGGTTGGACGCCATCGCGGCGCGGTCGGGGTGGTCGGGCCAGCCGGCGAGCGCGGCCTGGCCGGCCTCGATCGCGGCGTCGAGGTCCGCCTCGCCGCCGAAGTACTCGAACCGGGTCAGCAGGGCGTTGCCGAGGTTGGACAGGTAGAGGGCGCCGTCGGGGTCGCCCGGCGCGGCGGCCTCCACCGCCGCCCGGCCGAATGTGATCGACTCCTCCAGGTCGGACGGCGTGCCCGTCCGCTCGAAGCGGGTCAGCAGCGCGCTGCTGAGGTTGGTCCGGCAGCGGGCGTGCTCGGCGTGGTCCGGCCCGGTGGCGCCGGCCGCCAGCCGGAAGAGCTCGACGGCCCGGTCCAGGACGCCGGCGTCCTGCGAGGCGAGCGTGTCCCGGTAGAGCATTCGGCCGAGGCGGGCCAGCAGGCCGCCGCCGTCCGGGGCGCCCCGGGGCTCGCGGTCGAACAGCTCGCCGATCAACGTGGGGACCCCGGCGGGAAGCAGCCGGTGCACCGGATCGAGCAGGTCCAGGGCGACGGTGAGGTCCGGCTCGCCTTCGGCCGAACCGCGGGCGGCGAAGCGCAGCCAGAACAGCCAGCCCGCCGCCTGAGCGACCTCGACGTCGTCCACCGGGTCCGGGACCGAGCAGATCAGGTCCACCGCGTCGGCGAAGGCTTGGGGGGCCAGGACCAGGGTCGTGTCACGCTCGGCGTTGAACCGGTTGACCCGATCCCGCACCTGTGCGAGCAGACGCGTTCGCACCACCGACGCTCCAACCTTCTCGACAGCCGGGAGAACAGCAGTGAGGAACCATAGCCTTTCGGGCGGCGGAGTTCAGGGGAGCGCGGCGGCCAGGCGGGTCCGCAGGACGGGTATGCGTTCGGGGACGGCGGACAGAGTCGTGGGCGCCTCTCGCTCGGCCAGGATCTCAAGGAGGATCGCGAGCTGCCGCGGGTCCTCCTCCGCCAGGAGTTCGTCGGCGTGCGCCACGGTGAGGGCGGGCCGCTGGAGGTCGCGCAGGCAGTCGAGGAACGCGTCCCAGTTGTGGCCGAAGTAGTCAGGGAAGCCCAGGGCCCGCGCCGCCTCCCGGAAGAAGGCCACGCGGGTCCGGCACGCGTGCCCGTCGATGGCCGCCCGCACCGGATCGCTGGTCAGCGTCAGCCAGTGCGGCGGCGAGGTCATCGGACGGGTCCGTTTCTAGGAGAGCTTGTAGAAGTTGGAGTAGTGGTCCGGCGAGAAGTAGACGGTGCCGGTGCTGCTGTGGACGATCCGGTAGGCGTCGCGCGAGGCGCCCTTCGTCCGCGAGTAGACGTCGTACTCGTGGTAGGACACGCCGGCCGGGAGCTGGCCGTCGTAGTTGTGGTAGACGCCGCCGGTGTAGTTGTACAGGCCGTCCGGCCAGGAGTACCAGCCCGAGCTGGACGGCCAGCCCTTGCCGGCCCACACCGAGGCGGCGTACCGGCCGTCGGAGCAGCGGGAGATCGTGCAGGAGCCGTAGACCGCGGCGCTTGCCGGGACGGTGGTGGTGACGCCCGTCGCGCACGTCGCGGCCACCATGGTGACGGCGGCTCGTTTCGTCCAGGACGGCCGGGAGCGCTGCCTGAGCACAGGTACCTCCTACGAACGAGTGCGTCCCGAAGGGGACGTTTCCCCGGACCCGGACCGCGCCCGGATCGAGGGCGACCAGCCGCCATGATGACCTTGCGGATGGGCGTAGTCGATGCAAAGCCGCCAAGTTTCTATGAACAGGATCTGACGCCACCACTGGGACTTAGTGCCATTGACCGGACGGCGCGCGGGATCGAGGCCGCGGTTCGCCCGGGGTCAGCGCAGCTCCTGGATGCGGATCAGGTTGCCCGCGGGATCGCGGAACGCGCAGTCGCGGACCCCATACGGCTGCTCGATCGGCTCCTGGACGACCTCGGCCCCCGCGGCCTGCACCCTGTCGAAGGTGTCGTCGAGGTCGGGAGAGGCGAGCAGGATCCAGCCGTAGGTCCCCTTGGCCATCATCTCGGCGATGGTGCGGCGCTCGTCGTCGGTGATCCCGGGATCGGTGGTCGGCGGCGCCAGCAGGATGGAGGTGTCGGGTTGCTTGGGCGGTCCCACCGTGATCCAGCGCATCCTGCCGCCGCCGACGTCGTTGCGGACCTCGAAGCCCAGCGCGTCGCGATAGAAGGCCAGAGAGGCTTCCGGGTCGTCGTGCGGGAGGAAGCTCGTGTGAATGGTGATGTCCATGCCGGTCACGCTAGCCGCGGCTTCTTCACCCGCGCTTCTCGATTCCTGACCGGTCTCGCCCAAGGGCCGCAAGGGCATCGCAATGCGCCCGCGCGGCGGTCCCGGGACGGACGGCGATCGCCCGGGTGCCTCAGGCGCCGGTCAGCAGGCCCTCGCGGAGATGCTCCAGGGTCTGGGCCAGGAGGCGGGAGACGTGCATCTGGGAGATGCCGAGCCGCGCGGCGATCTGGGACTGGGTCTCGTTGCCGAAGAACCGCAGCAGCACGATGGTGCGCTCCCGTTCGGGGAGGCCGTCCAGCAGCGGACGGAGCGCCTGCGCGTCGACGATGCCCTCCAGGTCGGGGTCGTCGGCGCCCAGGCTGTCGCCCAGCGTGCCGGGGTCCTCCTCCCCGGACCCGCCCGCGGGGGCGTCCAGGGACAGGGGGCGGTACGCCTCGCCGGCCATCAGCGCGTCGAGCGTCTCCTCCAGGCCGAGGCCGAGCCGGGCGGCGAGCTCCGCGGGCGTGGGGGAGCGGCCGTGCGCGACGGTGAAGTCGGTCATGGCCCGGTGCAGCCGCGGGCGCAGCTCCTGCATGCGGCGCGACACCTTGACCCCCCAGGTCCGGTCACGGAAGTGCCGGCGGACCTCCCCCGTCACCACCGGGTAGGCGTAGGCGAGGAACCGGATGCCCCGGGTCGGGTCGAACCGGTTGATCGCGGAGACCAGGCCCAGGTAGGCGGCCTGCTCCAGATCCTCGACCGGTTCTCCGCGGCCGGCGTAGCGGCGCGCGACGCCGCGCACGAGGGCGGTGTTGAGCGTGACGATCTCCGCGCGGATCCGCTCGCGGGCGGGGTCGTCCGGGGGCAGGTGCCTCAGCCGCTCCAGGAGGGCGTGGGTGCGCCGGTCGATCGATCGCTGCCTGTCGTCCGCCAAGGGTCGCCTCTCCCCGCGGCGCACGGCGAACGGCGAACGGCCGGAAAGCCGCCCTCGGAGGGAAAGATGCCCGCGCGACCGCCCTGATCTTTGCACTGAGCAATAATCCGTCGATACGTGTGCTACCCGGTCGCGCCGGGCTCACACGGCACGCCGGGCGATTCCCGGGCGGCGGGGTCTCCGTCCGGCCCTAGCGGACGTGGCGGTCGAGGAAGGCGCCGATCGCGCCGGCCACGGGCCCGGGGGCCTCCTCGGCCATGTGGTGGCCGGAGTCGATGGGACCGCCGCGGACGTCGTCGGCCCACGCCCGCCAGATCCGCACCGGATCGCCGTAGAGCTCCTCCAGGTCGTCGCGGGCCGACCACAGCACCAGCACCGGGCACTGGACGCGGCGACCGGCACGGCGGTCGTCCTCGTCGTGCCTCCGGTCGATGCCCAGTCCGGCCCGGTACTCCTCCAGCATGCCGTGCACGGTCGCCGGGTCGTGGATCGCCTCGCGGAAGTCGGCCCAGGCCTCGGGGGCCATGTGCTCGCCGGTCGCGGAGTACCAGGCGTCGGGGTCGGCGCTGATGATCCGCTCCGCCGGTTTGTCCGTCTGCCCGAAGAACCACCAGTGCCACCACCGCGCCGCGAAGCGGGCGTCGCAGCGCTCCAGGTGCTCGACCACCGGCAGCCCGTCCATGGGGATCAGCGCGGTGACGGCCGCGGGATGGTCCATCGCCGTCCGGAACGCCACGAGGGCCCCGCGGTCATGCCCCGCGACGGCGAACGTCTCGTGGCCGAGAGCCCGCATCAGGGCGACCATGTCCCCGGCCATCGCGCGCTTGGAGTACGGCGCGTGGTCGGCGTCGGTCGGCGGCTTGGACGACTTCCCGTATCCCCGCAGGTCCGGGCACACCACAGTGAACCGGTCCGCGAGGAGCGGCGCGACCTTGTGCCAGGTGGCGTGCGTCCGGGGATGGCCGTGCAGCAGCAGGAGGGCCGGCCCCGCCCCACCGTGCCGCACTCTCAGGGTGGCCTCGCCGACGTCTGCCCGCTCCAGGGTGAAGCCGTCGAAGTACACGGGGTCAGTGGCGGGTGGGGAGGCGGACGACGGTGACGAAGAAGTCGTCGATCTGCCGTATGGCCTTGATGAACTGGTCGAAGTCGACGGGCTTGGTGACGTAGGCGTTGGCGTGCAGCTTGTAGCTGCGCAGGATGTCCTCCTCCGCCGACGACGTGGTCAGCACCACCACCGGGATGGAGGCCAGTTCCGGGTCGGACTTGATCTCTTCGAGGACCTCGCGGCCGTCGCGCTTCGGCAGGTTGAGGTCGAGGAGGACCAGGTCGGGACGGGGCGCGTCGGCGTGCTCCCCCCGCTTGTACAGGAAGTCCAGGGCCTCCGCGCCGTCGCGGACGACCTGCAGGGTGTTGCCGACCTTGTTGTGCTCGAAGGCCTCGCGGGTCATCAGTTCGTCACCGGGGTCGTCTTCGACCAGCAGGACGGTGATGGGTTGGACGGCGGTACTGGTCACGAACTGGCTCCTTGGAGGTCGGTGGTCGGGGAAGGAACGTCGGCGTCGGGCGTGCCGCCCGCGGACGCGTCGGCGCCGTCCGCGGCCCGGCCGTCGGGGGCGTCGTCGGAGGCCTCCGCGCCGGAGGGCGCGGCGGGCAGGTCGTCGGCCGCGAGGGTGAAGTGGAACCGGGAGCCCTCGTCGTGATCGGGGTCGAGCCAGATCCGGCCGCCGTGGTACTCGACGATCTTCTTGCACAGCGCCAGGCCGATGCCGGTGCCGGCGTAGGCGTCGCGGCTGTGCAGCCGCTGGAAGATGACGAAGATCTTGTCGGCGTACTCGGCGGGGATGCCGATCCCGTTGTCGGTGACGGTCAGGTGCCAGTGCCCGTCCTCCCGCTCGCAGGTGACGCGGACGACCGCCTCGCGGTCGGGGGAGCGGAACTTGACCGCGTTGCCGATCAGGTTCTGCCACAGCATCACCATGAGCGTGGGGTCCGCGGTGAGCTCCGGGAGGTCGTCGGGCCTCTCGACGCGGGCGCCGGACTCCGTGAGGGCGCCGTCGAGGTTGGCCAGCGCCTCGTCGAGCGGTTCGCCCAGCGAGAGCGTCCGCTGGTGCTGGTGCAGGCGGCCGACCCGGGAGAAGGTCAGCAGATCGTTGATCAGTACCTGCATGCGCTTGGCGCCGTCCACCGCGAAGGCGATGTACTGGCGGCCGCGGTCGTCGAGCTGGTCGGAGCAGCGGCGCTCCAGCATCTGGCAGAACGAGGCGACCTTGCGCAGCGGCTCCTGGAGGTCGTGGCTGGCGACGTAGGCGAACTGCTCCAGCTCGGCGTTGGAGCGGCGCAGCTCCACGGTCTGCGCGTCCAGCTCCGCGGTCCGGCTCTGGAGCAGGCGCTCGCGTTCGGTGGACTCCTCCAGAGCCGCCGTGATCCGGCCGCGCATCGCCTCCACGGCGAGGGCCACGTCGCGCACGTCGGCGGGGCCGTGCGCGCCGATGACATGGGTGAAGTCGCCGTCGGCGACCCGGCGTGAGGCGGAGCGGAGCATGCGCAGCGGCCGGTCCACGGCGCGGTGCAGCAGGACGGTCAGCAGCGCCGCGGTCGCCAGCAGCGCGATGAACAGGGCGGTCAGCGTCCAGTCCCGCATCGTGCGGGTGTGGCGCAGGTCCGCGCGGCTCTCGGCGCGGACCTGGCTCAGGTGGCGGTTCTGGATCGCCCAGGTGGCGCGGACCTCGTCGAAGGCGGGCTTGCCCCGGGCCGCGATGGCGGCCGCCTCGCCGCCGGACCCCTGCTCGCGGACCTGGTCGATGACGACGGCGCCGTAGTCGCGGCGCCACGCGTCGATCGCCCGCCCGGTCGCGTCGAGGTCGGCGCGCAGCTCGGGCTCGTCGGCCAGCAGCCGGCGCAGCCGTGCGGAGGACTCCTGCTCGGTGGCCAGCCCGTCGGTGTAGGGCTGCAGGAACTGCCGGTCCCCCGCCAGGGCGTAGCCCCGCACGCCGGTCTCCTGGTTGAGCATGGCCATCTGCATCCGGCTCGCCTCGACCTGCGCCGGCGCGATCCTGTCCACCAGCCGGTCCGAGGCCCGCGCGGTCTCCTCCAGCAGACTGTGGACCACCGCGGCGCCGGTGACGGTGAGCGCGACGATCAGCAGCGCGGCCAGCATGAACCAGGTCCGGACGGTCAGTCCCCGCCGCGGCGGGGGGGCGCTCGCCGGCGGCGGTGCGGCGGGAACGGCGGATTCGGCCGTCTCTGCGTCCCGCACCGTCAGGGGCGGTGTGCTCATGTGGGGGTCCATCCAAGGTGAATGACGGCGACGTCGTCGGCGAGGCCGCCGTGCTGGAGCGAGGCCGCTTCGACGTCGGTGATGAGTGTGTCGACGAAGTCGCCGGGGGAGAGCGTGCGGTGGTCCTGGGCGAGCCGGAGCAGGCCGGCCAGGTCGAGGCGCCGGCCTTCGTCGTCGATCTGGCCCTCGAACAGGCCGTCGGTGAACAGGACGAGCGAGCCGCCCGGCGGCAGGGGGATCTCGTGCTCGCGCCAGCCGGCCAGCCCGGGCACCATGCCCACGCCCAGCCCGCCCGGCGGCTCGACCAGCCGCACCTCGCCGTTGCCGTGCATCAGGAACCCGTGGTGCCCGGCGCGGACCACCCGCGCCACGGGGCGGTCGGGGAAAAGGGTCGCCGTGATGAGGGTGACGAACATCTCGGAGCCGCCGTCCTCTCCGGCGAGCAGCTCCTCCAGCAGTTCGACCACCCGCGCTCCGCGGGTTCCGGCCAGCACGAACGACCGCCACGCCACCCGCAGGCTGACGCCCAGGGCCGCTGAGGCGGGACCGTGCCCCGCCACGTCCCCGATCACCGCGTGCACCAGGCCGTCGCCGGTCTCCACCACGTCGTAGAAGTCCCCGCCCAGCAGGGAGTGCGCCCGTCCAGGGCGGTACCGCGAGACGACCCGCAGGCGCGGATTGGAGACCCTCGGACGCGGCAGCAACCCGCGCTCCAGCCGGGCGTTCTCCTGGGCCCGCATCTGCTGGACCTGGAGCGCCGCGACCGCCTGCTGGACCTGGCGCCGCTGCACCGCGTACCGGATCGCCCGCCCGAGCCGATCCGCCTCCAGCTGGTCCTTGGAGAGGTAGTCCTGCGCGCCGGCGGCCATCGCGGCGGTGCCCGCCTGCGACTCGGCGAGCCCGGTCAGCACCACCACCGCGGCACCCGGCGCCCACTCCAGCACCTGCCGGAGCACCGCCAGACCCCGCGACTCGCCCAGGTGCAGGTCGAGCAGCACGCAGTCGGGCATGGGGTTCGCCGACAACGGGCCCCGCGCCTCGGGAAGCGAACGCACCCACTGCAGCGACGCCCGCAGCCCGGTGTCGGCGAGGGTGTCCTCCACCAGAAGCGCGTCGGCCGAGTCGTCCTCCACCAGCAGGACCCGCAGCGGCCCGAGCTCCGGCTCCCCGTCGGCGGCGCCGGCGATCGCGATCGGCACGCGCGGTCCGGGCGGCGCGGAAAGGCGCGCCCCGAGGCCGGCCGCCTCAAGACCCTGCGACATCAGTCCGTCCACCGCCCTTCCCCCCTCCGGCCCGCCGGTGCCGCGCCGATAGTAGTTGCCTTATGGCAAATATGCATCCCGCGGCTCACCGCCTCGTGACGCATCCGCGTCCCGCGTGACCTGCCCGACCGCGACCGTAACGCACCGGCGCCCGTGACCCGTCTGGGCGGGTCCTCTCCCGTGGTGCACCTTCTACCTGCTCCGCGCCGGAGCGGGAGCGCCGGTCTCGCCGCGCGGAGTCCCGCCCGTGCGGGGCGCTGTGTCACGGCCCGTGCCGGGTTCGCTGTCACGGCCCGTGCCGGGCCCGCTGTCACCGTCCGTGCCGGGCTCGCTGTCACCGTCCGTGCCGGGCGTCGAGCGACCGCCCGTGAACAGCTCGATGAGGGCCTGGACGTCGAGGTCGGCTTCGGCGGGGTGCCGGAAGGGGCGGTCGGCCTTGACGGTGTAGCGGTTGCGGCGTCCGATCCGGGTGCGGGTGAGATACCCCGCCTCCTCCAGATCCGTGATGATCAGCTGGGCCGCGCGCTCGGTGATGCCGACGGCCTGGGCGACGTCGCGGACCCGGAGGCCGGGGTCGCGCGCGATGGCGATCAGAACCCGCGCGTGGTTGGTCAGGAACGTCCACGGCTTGTCGTCGCGCCGCCTCGGTGCCCTCTCCATCCGCCCGCCTCCCCTTGCCGTGTCCGCCTTCCCCGCCGCCGGGGAGGGGGAGGCCGTGCTCAGGGCGTCATCATACGAGCAATCTTTGCGGAATAATATTTCCTGTAACGGATTTGATGCGTAGTCGTTCCCTGCGCCTGTGCCGCTGGCTCACCCGTTGCGCGTCGCACCCGGCGGCAGCGACTCGGCCAGCGCGGCGTCGAGGGTCGGATGGATGGTCAGGCGCTCGTCGACGTGCGTGATCTGCAGGACGCGCCGGACCGCGTCCTGCAGCGGGCCGGCCAGCACGGCGCTGCCGCCGCGTCCCTCGGCCGCCAGGTAGAACCGCATCAGCAGGCTGAGGCCCACCGAGTCCAGGTACCGCAGCCCGCTCAGGTCGAGCACCAGGTGCTCGCCGTGCTCGCTGCGCAGGCCGCGCATCCGCTGCTCGGCCTGCTGCGCGGTGTCCAGTGCCAGATCCCCGGTCATCGTGATCACTGTCCAGCCGTTCCGCGCGCGGCCGGTCACCTCGGCCATGGCGTTGCCTCCACGTCGTTCCGCTTTCTCTGGGTCGGGGCCCTGCGCGCCGTCGCGCCGGGCACGTCAGGTGTGGTCGGTTCCGGGCGGTGCGGCGTCGGGCGGGGCGAGGTGGACGGTGGCCAGCTCCGGGAGCCCGGAGAGGGTCAGCACCGGTTCCAGGAGGTGCGGAGCGATCAGTTCGAGATGGTCGGCATGGGCGAACAGGACGCTCAGCCCCGCGCTATCAAGGTACTCGACCGCGGTGAGGTCCAGGACGAGTTCGCCCCCGTCCTCGCGCGCGGTGTCCAGCGCCGCGGCGAGGGCGCCGCTGTTGCTCATGTCGATCTCCCCGGCGGCCGTCACGAGCGCCCTCCCGTCCGGGCGCCGGGCGGATCTGAGGGTCAGGGGTGTGCTCATGAGCCAATCCAGGTGTGCATGTGGACGGTGGTGCCGTCCGGGCCGGGCGTGATCGTGAGCTTGTTCATCAGCGCGCGCATCAGGGCGGTGCCGCGGCCGCGGTTGAGGTCGGCGTCGGGCCCTCCGGGCGGCTTCCACCGGCCGGTGTCGGCGATGGTCAGGTGCAGTTGGTCGACGAAGGCCTCGGCCCGCAGCCGGACGGTGTGCACGCCGGCGGCGGGCCGGCCGTGCTCGACGGCGTTCGCGCAGGCCTCGCCGGCGGCGACCAGCACGCCCTGCGCGGTGCGGCGGGGGAGCTGGCACTGGGCCAGCCAGCCGCGCAGCGCCTCCCGGAGCGGGGCGAGCTGGGAGGACTCGGCGGGGAAGCTCACGTCCAGCGGCGCGGGGTGCCGGTACAGCATCAGCGCGACGTCGTCGTCGTAGCCGCCCGGCGGGGCCAGGCTCGTCATGATGTGGGTGGCGAGCTCGTCCACACCTCGCTCGCCGCCCTCCTGGACGGCGTGGCCGACCCGCTCGATGCCCTCGTTCAGGGACCGGCGGCGGCGTTCGACGAGGCCGTCGGTGTACAGCAGCACGGTGGCCCGGGCGGGGATGGTGGTCGCGGCGTCCGGCCGGGGCCGCGGGGAGCCGACGGCGATCGGGACGGACCTGCCGTCTTCGAGCAGTTGGGTGGTGCCGTCGGGCCGGGCGAGGATGCCGGGCGGATGCCCGGCGCTCGAATAGGTGAGGTCGCCGGTCGCGGGGTCGAGGACGCCGCAGAACACGGTGGAGCACCGGGCCCCCGGGATGCCGGCGGCGAAGCGGTCCAGGGCCGTGAGCGTCCCCGCGGGGCCCGCGTCCTGGAGCAGGAGGGCCCGGCAGGCACTGCGCAGCTGGCCCATGACGGTGGCCGCCTCCAGCCCGCGGCCGACGCAGTCGCCCACGATGATGCCGATACGGCCGTCGGGAAGGGCGAAGATGTCGTACCAGTCGCCCCCGACCTCCAGCGGCCGCGCCGCCGGCTCGTACCGGACGGCGAACCCGTCGGGCAGTTCGGACGGCCCGAGGATGGCGCGCTGCAGGGCCAGGGCGGCCTCGCGCTGCTGGTCGATCAGGTTGGCGCGGGAGAGCCCCTGGGAGAGGCGCCCGGCGAGCAGGGACAGCAGCAGCCGGTCCTGGCCGGTGAACGGGCGCCGGTCGGTCAGGTCGATCCAGAGGACGAGGGTGCCCCGGGGGTGTTCGAGCGTGATCGCGGTGGGGCGCTCGGCGACGGGGGTGAGGGGCGGGTGCTCGCGCAGCGCGGCCAGTTCCCCGCGGCGCTCCTCGGACAGGTCATGCCAGGTCTGCCCCGGCTCCGTCGAGGTCAGCTCCGGCGGTCCGCCGTCGAAGACGGCCGCCAGCACCCGCTCGGCATGCCAGAGGTCCCGCAGCACCTCCAGCGCGCCGGAGAGGGTGTCGGCCAGGTTCACGGCCTCGGTGAGGCGCATGCCGAGGGCCGCGAGGGCGCTCTCGCGCTGGATGGCGTAGTGGTCGGCGGTGACGTCCCGGAAGGTGCCGACGATGACCCGCCGGCCGGATTCGGGGTCGTGGACGTGGTTGAAGGCGACGCTGACCCAGACGCGATGGCCGTCACGGTGCCTGACGGGGACGTCGAAGGTGCCGCGCTCCCGCACGAGCATGCTCTCGAAGGCCCGGGCGACCTGCCGGTGCGCTTCGAAGTCGGTCTTCTCGTCCGGCCACCAGGGAGGTCTCGGGGGATAGGGCAGCCCGGCGGCGTCGTAGCCGAGGATGTCGGTGAAGGCGGTGTTGAACTCGACGACGACGCCGTCCTCCTCGCAGACGAAGAACGCCTCCTGGAGGGAGTCGATCAGCGCGGTGCGCCACCGCGCGTGGTGACCGCGCAGCCGGGCCAGCTCCACGTTGGCCCGCACGCGGGCCAGGAGCTCGGCGGCGGCGAAGGGCTTGAGCAGGTAGTCGTCGGCGCCCGCCCGAAGGCCCTCGATCGAGGCCTCCTGGCCGGCGCGGGCCGACAGCAGCAGCACCGGCAGGGCGGCGGTGCGCGGGTCGCCGCGCAGCGCGGCGACCAGCTCCAGCCCGTCCACGGTCGGCATCATCACGTCGCTGACCACCATGTCGACCCCGCCCTCGCGGACCGCCCGCAGGGCCGCCCGGCCGTCGGCGACGGCCTCCACCTCGTAGCCGGCGCTGCGCAGCAGCCGGGTGAGGTACTCGCGCATGTCGGCGTTGTCGTCGGCGACCAGCACTCGCGCCGGGACCTCGGACGCGGGCGCCGGGACCGGCTCGGCCGGCGCCGGGTCGGTCGAGTTCGGATCCCCTCCGGGATGCTCGGCGGGCAGCCAGCGCAGCGCCTCCTGGACGTAGGGGTCGGCGGTGACCGACGCCGCCGTGGAGGAGCGCGGCGGGGCGACCGCGCCGGCGGGCAGGTGGTCGCTCCCGAACGGCAGCCGGACGGTGAAGCGCGTGCCCTCGCCCTCGGTGCTCGCGGCGTCGATGGTCCCGCCGTGCAGGCCGACGAGCTCCTTGACCAGGGCCAGGCCGATGCCGCTGCCCTCGTTGGAGCGGGCGCGGGTGTTCTCGACGCGGTGGAACCGCTCGAACAGCCGCGGCACCTCGTCCGCGGCCACCCCGACCCCGGTGTCGGCCACGGTCACCCGCGCCCGGCCGTCCTCGACGCCCACCCGGACGTGGATCGCCCCGTCGAAGGTGAACTTCAGCGCGTTGCTGAGCAGGTTCAGGATCACCTTCTCCCACATGTCGCGGTCGACGTAGACAGGCTCGGGGAGCGGCTCGCACTCGACGACGAAGGCCAGGCCGGCCCTGTCCACGGCGGAGCGGAAGACGCTGGCCAGCTCGGCGGTGACCTCGGCCAGGTCGACCGGCTCGTAACGCGCCTGCATCCGGCCGGCCTCGATGCGGGAGAAGTCCAGCAGGGAGTTGACGAGCCTGCCGAGGCGCAGCCCGTTGCGGTGGATGACGTCCAGTTCGCGGTGCACCTGCTCGCCGGCGCCCTCCAGGCTCGCGCGCAGTTCCTGCAGCGGGCCCATGATCAGGGTCAGCGGGGTGCGGAACTCGTGGCTGATGTTGGAGAAGAACGTCGTCTTGGCGCGGTCGAGTTCGGCGAGCTCCTCGGCGCGCCGCCGCTGCGCCTGGTAGCCGCGGGCGCTGCCGAGGCCGGCCGCGACGTGCCCGGCGGCCAGTTCCACGAAGCCCCGGTAGGCCCCGTCCAGCCGGCGGTACGGGTTCAGCGCGGCCACCAGGAACCCGTACGGCGCGCGGCCCTGCCGCAGCAGCGGCACCACCAGCGCCTGGTCGGGGGGCTGGGTCCAGTCCCCGGTGGGAAGGACCCCGAACTGAGGATCATCGAGCTGCATCAGCACCGATTCTCCCCGCGCGAGCGCCGCCGCGGGCCAGATTCCGTCCGGTTCGTCCGCCACCAGCTCGGCGGGGGCGGCCGGATGGCCGGGGGAGACGCCGGTCGCGCCCGCGAGCCGTGCCGTCCCGCCGTCCTCGAACAGGTAGGTCAGCGTGAAAGGAAGGTCCTTGCGGTTGCGGTCGAGCTGCCGGTCGGCGAAGGCGAGCGTCTCCTCCTCCGTCCGGATCATGCTCGGGTCGGACCCGATGTCCCGCAGGGTCGTCATGCGCCGCTCGCCGATGACCCGCTCGGTGTCCTCGCTGACCACGCACAGCATGCCGACCACGTCGCCGTCGTCGTCGCGCAGCGGGCTGTAGGAGAAGGTGTGGTAGGTCTCCTCCGGGTATCCGGACCGTTCGAGGAACAGCAGCAGCCCCTCGTCCCAGGTCGCCTTCCCCGTGCTGAGCACGGTCTCGATCCTGGGGGAGACGTCGTTCCACGCCTCGGCCCACACCTCGCTCGCGGGCCGGCCGAGGGCCCACGGGTACTTGCGGCCGAGCGTGTCGCGGCGGTAGGAGGCGTTGCAGAAGAACGTCAGCTCCGGGCCCCAGGCCATCCACATCGAGAACCGGGACGACAGCAGGATGTCGATGGCCGTCCGCAGGTTCCGCGGCCAGGAGCCGGGGTGGCCGAGGGGCGTCGCCGTCCAGTCCACCGCGGCGAGATCGGGGCCGATCTCCGTGTCGGCGGAGAACACGCCGGCCCCCGCCCGCGGCTCGCGTCCGGCCTCCCCAGAACGCTCGGCGTCCTCCGAAAGCGCCACCGCACCCCTCTTCCCCTCAGGTGATCACCCACTGCATCCGGCGGACGCCCGACGCGTCCGCTCCCCGCATGGCCCTGCCTTTACCCCGGATGACCCGGAGGCAACGGCCGTTTCGACAGATCCTGGACGTCCGTCGTGCCGCGCCTCTCCGCGGGGCGCCGCCACCGGCGCCTCCGCGCAACCAGGTCATTACATACGTGATAAGCAGTACAAACAGGGTAAAGCCCTTCTTCTGGCGGGACTGCCGCCACGGTCCCGACCAGAGGAGGTGACGGTGACGGAGCACGCCCGCCACCTCGAACCCGTGCCCGCCCCGGCCGCCGAACGGGAGCGGCTCGCGGCCGTCCGCCGCTACCGGATCCTCGACACCCCGCCCGACGGCACGTTCGACACCATCGCCTCCCTCGCCGCGCGCAGCTGCGGCACGCCGATCGCCACGGTGGCCATCGTGGACGGCGACCGAATCTGGTTCAAGGCGGCCCACGGCCTGCACGGCGTGTCGCAGGTCGACCGCGACCCCGGGCTGTGCGCGTCCGCCATCCTGCACGGCGGCCCGTATGTCGTCAGGGACGCGCTCACCGACCCGAGGACGGCCGCCAACCCGCTCGTCCACGGCGAGATGGGCGTGCGCTTCTACGCGGCGGCGCCCATCACCACCGCGGACGGGCACCGCCTCGGCACCGTCAACGTGCTGGACACCCGTCCCCGCGACGTGTCCGATGACCAGCTGGCCATCCTGACGGACCTGGCGGCCCTGGTCGCCCAGGAGCTGGAGCGGCGGCTGTCGACGATCTGCACCATCACGGCCGAGCGCACCATGCGCGCCGGAGCCGAGCGCCTGGTGCGCACCCTGCAGCGCACCCTGCTGCCGCCCGCCCTGCCGAAGGTGCCCGGCCTCGACGCCGCCGCCGCGTACCACCCGGTCTCCCAGGACGAGGTCGGCGGCGACTTCTACGACCTGTTCCCCCTGGACGACGGCCGCTGGGCGTTCTTCCTCGGCGACGTGTGCGGCAAGGGCGCCGAGGCCGCCGCCCTGACCTCCCTCACCCGCTACACCCTGCGCGCCGCGGCCATCTACGAGCCCGACCCCCGCGCCGTGCTCGGCAGCCTCGACGCCGTCCTCAAGGGGGAGTACCAGAGCGACCCGCGCTTCTGCACCGCCCTGTTCGGGGTCCTGGACCCCCAACCGGACGGCTCCTTCGCCGTGACGCTGGCCGGGGGCGGCCATCCTCCCGCGCTGGCGGCCCGCGCGGAGGGCACGGTCGAGACCGTCGACACCCCGGGCGGACAGCTCATCGGGATACTGCCCGACCCGCGCTTCGCGCAGGCGGACGTGCACCTCGCGCCGGGCGACGCCCTCCTGCTGTACACCGACGGCCTCACCGAGGCACGCACCCCGGACGGGGCGATGCTCGGCGACGAGGGCCTCACCGCACATCTGACCAGCACGCCCTTCGACGGAGCGGATAACCTGCTGGCGAACGTCCATAAACTGCTCACGGAACTGGGCGCGGGAGTCAGCGACGACACGGCGCTGCTGGCCCTCTCCGTGCCCCGCCGTGCCGAACCGTCCGGACAGGAGCCTCTTCGGTGACCGACCACACCTTCACCGTCAACCTCCCGTCCGAGGAGGCAGAGGTCCCGGTCCTGCGCGTCGCGGGAGACCTCGATTACCACACCGCCCCCCGCCTGCGGGAGGCGCTGGAGGCCCTGCCGCTGGCTCCCGACGGCGGCGCCGTGCTCGACGTGACGGAGCTGAACTACTGCGACTCCACCGGCATCACCGTGCTCATCGCCGGCTACCGCCGGGCGCAGGCGGCCCGGAGCAGGATCGTGCTCGCCGGGCTGAACCCCGACCTCACCCGGGTCTTCGAGATCACCGGGCTCGACCAGGTCTTCGCCTTCCACCCCACCGCCGAGGAGGCCGTCAAGTCCCTGCGCGGGGCATGAGGCGGCGCGCGCCGAGTAAGTCCGCCGGGCGGGGTCAGCCGCGCCGCGGGGTGACGAGTCCGGACTCGTAGGCGAACACGACGAGCTGGGCGCGGTCCCTGACGTGCAGCTTGGCCAGCACCCTGCTGACGTGCGTCTTCGCGGTGGCCGGACTGATCACCATGTGGGCGGCGATCTCGTCGTTGGACAGGCCCCGGGCCACCAGGACGGCGACCTCGCGCTCCCTCCTGGTGAGCGTGCCGAGCCCCTCGGGGGCGGGCTCGGGCCGGCGCGCGACGTACTCGCCGATGAGGCGGCGGGTGATCGCGGGCGAGAGCAGCGCGTCGCCGCGGGCCGCGACCCGGACGCCCTGCACCAGGTCCTCGGGCTCGGTGTCCTTGACCATGAACCCGCAGGCCCCGGCCCGCAGCGCGTTGAAGACGTACTCGTCGAGGCCGTAGTTGGTGAGGATCACGACATGGACGCCGCTCAGCCGGGGATCGGCGACGATCAGCCGGGTCGCCTCGATGCCGTCCATCACCGGCATCTGGATGTCGACGAGGGCGACGTCGGGCCGGTGCTCGGCGGCGAGCGCGACGCCCCGCTCGCCGTTCGCGGCCTCGGCCACCACCTCGATGTCGTCCTCGATCTCCAGCAGGGCCCGGAAGCCGCCGCGGATGAGCGCCTGGTCGTCCACGAGCAGCACGCGGATCACGAGGGATCTCCGAGGGGAAGCTCGGCGCGCACGGTGAAGCCCCCCTCGGGGCGGGGCCCGGCCCGCAGCCGCCCGCCGAGCGCCGCGACGCGCTCGCGCATGCCGAGCAGGCCCGTGCCGGGCACGGGCGGCGTGTCCGGGTCGGCCTCGCCGTCGTCGTCGACCTGCACGACCAGTTCCCCGCCCGCGTAGTCGACGCGCACCGCGGCGGCGGCGCCGCCCGCGTGCCTGGAGACGTTCGTGAGCGCCTCCTGGACGATCCGGTAGGCCGCCCGGTCCACTTCGGCGGGCAGGTCGCGCCGCGTGCCGGAGATCGTCACCGTGGCCGGCAGCCCGATGGAGCGGGCCCGCTCCACCAGGTCGTCGAGCCGGTCGAGGCCGCTGGCGATCGACTCGCCCTCGGAGCGGTCGGCGTCGCGCAGCACCTCCAGCGTGGCGCGCAGCTCGCGCATGGCGTCGCCGCTGGCCTCCTGGATGGCCAGCAGCGCGGGCGGCACCTCCTCGCCGCGCCTGCGCGCCAGGTGGACGGCCACCCCCGCCTGGACCTTGATGATCGAGATGCTGTGCGTGAGGGAGTCGTGCAGCTCCCTGGCGATGCGCAGGCGCTCCTCGCCGGCGCGGCGCCGGGCGGCCTCCTCGCGGGTGCGCTCGGCCTCGGCCGCCCGCCGCTCGGCCTCCTCCAGGTAGGCCTGCCGGTGCCGGGTCACCGTCGCGGTCACCCCGGCCGCCACGAACCACCCGACCAGCAGCGAGAGGCTCTGGAGATCGCGCAGGGACCCGTCGGCGCTGGGCAGCCGCACCATCAGGCCGACGCCGAGAAAGGCCGCGCCCACCAGCGCCGTCGCGATCCGGTGGCCCGCCCTGAAAGCGGCGAACACGGCCACGATGACGGGAAAGGCGGCCGCCGGGCCCGGCCGGACGTGGGAGGCGAGCGCGAGCATGCAGCCCGCGCTGACGACCAGTGCCGCCAGGGGCGCCCGCCGCCAGGCGACGAGCGCGAGCGAGCCCGCCAGGGCGGCGGCCAGGTCGAGCGCTCCCGCGTGCGGGGTGATGGCCACGACGACCGACAGGAAGAGGGCCATCGCCACGGCGAGCAGGCCGTCCTGGACGAGCGGCCGCCACCGGTTCATGGAGCTCATCCGTGCAGATTAGGGCCGTTTCCACCGAGATTCCTCGGCGGAACGGCGGAGAAATCTCTACATCCTGCGGTGTAGTGGCGCTGATCGTACGCTTCGGGCGTCAGCGAAAAAGGCCATCTTCCGCTCGATGTGCGCTGACCTGCTCGAACACCACGATGTCAGGCATGCACACGATCGAAGACAGAGGCGGGATCCGCCCCGGGCTCACGCTCGCCGCGGTGGCCGTCGTGCAGTTCATGGTGTCGCTGGACCTGTCGGTGGTGAACGTCGGGCTCCCGCAGATCGCCGCCGGACTCGGGTTCAGCGCGGTCGGCCTGACCTGGGTGATCCACGCCTACGCCCTCTCCTTCGGAGGGCTGCTCCTGCTCGGCGGCAAGGCCGCCGACCGCTACGGCCGCAAACCCGTCCTCCTGTTCGGGCTCGTCCTGTTCGGCCTGGCGTCCCTCGCCGGCGGCCTGGCCCAGGCACCCGGCCATCTCGTGGCCGCCCGCGCCGCCCAGGGCGTCGGCGCGGCGGCGCTGGCGCCGGCCGCGCTGGCGCTGCTGACCGCGACGTTCCCCTCGGGCCGGGAGCGGGTCCGGGCCTTCGGGATCTGGAGCGCGACGAACGCCGCCGGAGGCGCGCTCGGCGTCCTGATCGGCGGCGTGCTCACCGAGTACGCCGGCTGGCGCTGGGTGATGCTGGTGAACGTGCCGATGGCCGCCGGCGCGCTGGCGCTGGCCTGGCGCGGGGTCGCCGCCGGCCCGCCCCCGGACCGCCGGGGCCGTCCGGACGTCCTCGGAGCCGTCCTGGCCACCGCGGGGATGAGCCTGCTCGTGTTCGGGATCGTGCGCACGGACCGGCACGGGTGGACCTCGCCCGTGACCCTGACGACCCTGGCCGTCGCCGCCGCGCTGCTGGCCGCGTTCCTTCACCTGGAGAGGACGACCGCACGCGACCCGCTGATCAGGCTGGGCCTGTTCTCCAACCGCTCGGTGGCCGGGGCCAACGCCTTCAACCTCCTGGTGGGCGCCGCGATGGCCTCGTCCTTCTACTTCATGTCCCTCTACCTGCAGCGGGTCCTCGGGCACGGAGCGGCGCTCACCGGGACCATGTTCCTGCCGTTCGCGCTGGCAGTGGCCGCCGGGTCGGTTCTGGCCGTCAAGCTCGGCTACCGGCTGGCCCCCCGGACCCTGCTGGTCGCCGGCGGGCTGCTGACGGCGACCGGGTTCGCCTGGTTCGGCATGATCAGTTCGGACGGCGCCTTCGCCACCGACGTGCTGGGGCCCTCGATCGTCGCCGGAGTGGGCTTCGGGCTCTGCCTGGCGCCGCTCGTGTCCATCGCCACCGGCGGCGTCGCGGCCCGGGAGACCGGCACCGCCTCGGCGCTGCTCAACAGCTCGCGCCAGATCGGCGCCTCCCTCGGACTGGCCGCCCTCGGCACCGCCGCGCAGCACCGCACCGGGGGCGCCTCCACACCCGAGGCCCTCAACGACGGGTACGCGCTCGGCCTCGCCCTCGGCGCCGTACTCCTGGCGGCGGCCGTCCTCGTCGGCCTCACCGTGCTGCGCCGCACCGCGCCGCCGGCGCCGGCCGAACGGCTCGACGACCGCGACCTGCTGACCGTCCCGGACTGATCCGCGCCCATCCGCCGTCCACCGCAGAAAGGACGTTCCGTCATGACCGTTACTCCGATCGACCTCTCCTCCTGCTTCCTCCACCTCGACGGCGGGGGCGAGATCTCGGCCGCACCGCGCGCGTGGGGTCCCGAGCGGGACGGGTGGCGGGTGGCGGTCTTCCACGCGAAGACCGACGCCGACGTCCACGCCGACCGGTGGGAGGTCCACCCCGAGGCCGAGGAGGTCGTGTGCTGCCTCATCGGGAAGATCCGCCTCTGCCTCCGCCCGGAGGAGCCGGGGCGGCGGGAGGAGGAGATCAGGCTGACGGCCGGGACCGCCGCCATCGTCCCGCGCGGCCGCTGGCACCGCGTCGAGCTGGACACGCCGAGCAGCATCATGGCCGTCACCCTGCCGCGCGGCAGCCGGCTGGAGGAGCGGACCGTCAGCCGGCCTCGTGTCCCGGTTCCAGGTCGGGCAGGGCCCGGAAGGTGAGCGGGTCGGCCTCGGCCCCGATCGTCACGTCGACCGGGGCCAGGAGGAACCCGGCGTGGTCCCCGAGCTCGGTGCGCTCCACGATCCGGCCGACCATGCGGCGGGGGACGCCGGTGAGCAGGGGCACGCCTTCGGGGCCCGGCCGCCAGGAGCAGCGGGCGAACTTGTCGATCTCGTCGCCGGTCCGCTCTCCGAACAGGGCCGCCAGTTCCCGCTGGTCCTCACCGCGTCCGAGGACGTGCACGGCCAGCACCGCCGCCCCCTCGGCCACGCGGTACGTCCGGTTGCGGCGGGACAGGCACACCAGGAACCTGAACGGCTCGATGCTGGTCTGCGTCGTGAATCCGACCAGGCAGCCCGCCCGCGTCCCCGTGCCGGGATCGGCGGCCGTCACCACGAACATCGGGTAGTCGAATCCGGCGACGAACCTATCGCTGTCCACCGCGCCAGCCTACGGTGATGATCCAGTCCACGGCGGAAGGGAAGCATCACGATGGGCACGTACGTCGTCGTCGGGGCGGGCCTCGTCGGTGCCGCGACCGCCTGGCAGCTGGCCCGGCGAGGGCATGAGGTGACGGTGCTGGAGGGCCGCACGCCGGCCAATGCCGAGGGCAGCTCGCACGGGTCGGCGCGGATCCTCCGGTACGGCTACGCCGACCCGTTCTACGCCCAGATGGTCGTCGACGCACGGCGCGAATGGCGGGAGCTGGAGCGCTCGTCCGGCGAACGGCTCGTCACCCGCACGGGCTCCCTGGACGCCGGGGCGGGCCGTGACCCGGCGGCGCTGGCCGCGGTGCTCGCGAGGGTCGGCGTCGAGCATGAGCTGCTCACCGCCGCCGAGGCGGCCGCGCGCTGGCCGCAGTTCCGTTTCGGCGGCGGAGGACAGGTCCTGTGGCACCCCGGCGCCGGGGTGGTCGACGCGGAGGCCGCGGTGGCGGCCATGCTGCGGCTGGCGGAGGCCGAGGGCGCCCGGGTCGAGACCGGCCGTCCGGTGGCGGCCGTCGAGCGGGTGGGCACCCGGCACCGGGTGGTGGGCGTGGACGGGCGGGCGGAGGAGGCCGAGAAGGTCGTCGTCGCCGCGGGCGGCTGGCTGCCCGACCTGCTCGGCGGCCTCGGGTTGCCGGACTCGTTCCTGGCGGCGTTCCCGCCGCTCCAGGTGATGCAGGAGAACGCCTACCACTTCCCCTACCGGGACGATCCGGGGGAGACGTGGCCGACGTTCATCCACAAGGAGTCGGACGCGCTGGTCTACGGCCTGCCCGGCGGCCGCGACGCCGCCCTCCCGGACGGCCGGAGCGGCCAGAAGGTGGCCGAGTTCAACGGCGGGCGGCCGATCCGGAGCGCGGCCGCTCAGACCGGTGCGATCGACCCGGCCAACCGCGAACGGATCGTCGCCTACGTCCGGCAGGCCCTGCCCGGGGTCGTCCCCGAGCCCTACGCGGAGACGACCTGCCTGTTCACCAACACCCCCACCGAGGACTTCGTGGTCGACGGCGCCGGCGGGATCACGGTCGCCTCGCCGTGCTCCGGGCACGGCGCCAAGTTCGCGCCGCTGCTCGGCCGGATCATCGCCGAAGCGGCGTCGGACGAGCGCCCGGCCCCGGAACGGTTCCGGGTGGGAGCCGGCCGCGCGGCCCCGCCCGCGCGCTGATCCGCGGCTTCCGCCCCGGTACGGGCGAAGATCGCCTAGCCTGCCGGGGTGACGAACACGCCTGAGGAACTCGCGCTGCCCACCGCGCTCGCCGAGGTGGCCGCGATCGGCTTCGAATGGGAATGGGACGACGAGACCGACGAGGCGCGCGGCTGCGACTTCGAGATGTACGACCGCTTCGAGGACCCCGCGAAGACGGCGTGGTGGTTCCGCCTCTGGACCGGCAACCCGGAGGCGGACGGCGGCGTGTTCCGCTTCTTCGGCTCGACCGGGGCGGGCGACTACGCCGGTTTCTGGCTGGTGCGGCCCGGCGTGCCGGTCACCGGCCAGCCCGTGGTCTACATCGGATCCGAGGGCGACCGCGGCGTGATCGCGCGCGATCTCGGCGACCTGCTGTGGCTGTTCGCCGCCGGCCTCGGGCCCGGGGAGGCGTTCGAGGACCCCGAGTCCCCCGAGGAGCCGAACGACGCCTTCCGCGCGATCGCCGAGCGCCACGCCCCCGGCCGCCGTTCGCCCGCCGAGATCGCGGCCGCCGCGCGGGCGGAGTTCCCGCACTTCCCGGACCTCATCGCCTCGATGTGCCGCTGAGCCCGTAGCGCCGGGCGGTTCGGGACCTTCGTCCCCCGGACCGGGACCTCCCTCCCTACCCGTCCCCCCGGCGGGGACGGGATCGTCGACGTGCGCGACGGCCATGCCGCACGGCTGGGCACGACGGGCCGGCGTGCCGCCACGGAACGGGGAGGGACAATGAGCGGCACTGGGACGGGTGTGGCCGAGCCGGCACTCCTGGAGGACCGGCTGCGCGAGCACCACCGGCGCTGCCTGCCCGCGCTGAGCAGGCTCAGGCTGGTGGCGAAGAGCGGCCTCGGAACGGGCGTCGACGTGCGCGCCGCCACCGCCGAGGTCATGGCCGAGCTGAGCGCCGCCGAGGCGATCCTGCTCGGCGCCCAGGCCGGGAGCGTGCGCCGCGAGGCGCTCGCCCACTTCCTGGCGTGCCGCGCCAACCGGCTCACGATCGTCGCCGAGCACGCCGCGGCGACGGCGTCCGCCGGGGATCTGCCCGCCCTGCGGCGCCTGCTCTACCAGTTCCACGCGCTGGCCGAGGCCATGTGGAAGGTGCAGATGGGCCTGCGGGCCCCCGACCTTGGTCCCTGAGGGGTGCGGACGTTCCTCCCTACGCCGCCGCGGCGCGGAAGCCGACCGTGGTCCTAGGACATGCCCGGTGACACCGGGTCGCCGGACGCTCGGCTGAGGGAGGACGAGATGGACGGCCAGGACATGCCGGTCCACGTGGAGGGACGGCTGGAGGAGCCGCTGTCGCGGTGGCTGTGGCTGGTGAAGTGGCTGCTGCTGATCCCGCACTACATCGTGCTGTTCTTCCTGGGGATCGCGTTCACCGTGCTCACCGTGGTCGCGTTCTTCGCGATCCTGGTCACCGGCCGCTACCCGCGGTCGATCTTCGAGTTCGACGTCGGGGTGCTGCGCTGGGCGTGGCGGGTGGCGTTCTACGGGTACGGCGCCCTCGGCACCGACCGGTACCCGCCGTTCACGCTCGGCGACGTCCCGGACTACCCGGCCCGGCTGCGCATCGACTACCCCGAGCATCTGTCGCGGGGGCTGGTGCTGGTGAAGTGGTGGCTGCTGGCGATCCCGCACTACCTGGTGGTCTCGCTGTTCACCGGCGGCGGCATGGGCGGGGAGAACTGGAACTCGCCGGGCGTGGTCGGCCTGCTGGTGCTCGTCGCCGCGATCGCGCTGCTGTTCACCGGAAGCTACCTGCGGGGCGTCTTCCCGTTCGTGATGGGGATGGACCGGTGGGTCCTGCGGGTGGCCGGCTACGCCTTCCTGATGACCGACCGCTACCCGCCGTTCCGGCTGGACATGGGCGAGACGGAGCCCGGCGGGGCGCCGGCGCCCGCGGCGCCCGCGGCGCCGGACGCGCCGGGACGTTAGGCCCCCGCCCCGGGACGTTAGCCCCTGCCACCGGCAGCGCCCCGAGATCGACTCTGGTAGCGAACCTGAGGACCGATGAGGGAGGCTCGCCATGCGAGCGCTGGTGTACCACGGACCCGGCCGGAAGTCCTGGGAGGACGTGCCCAAGCCCGAGATCGTCGCGGACGGCGACGCGGTCGTGCGGGTGGACGCGGTGACCATCTGCGGTACGGACCTGCACATCCTCAAGGGAGACGTCCCGGCGGTGACCGACGGGCGGATCCTCGGGCACGAGGCGGTCGGCACGGTCGAGGCCGTCGGTTCCGGCGTGCGGACGGTCAAGCCGGGCGACCAGGTGCTGGTGTCGTGCATCACCGCGTGCGGCACGTGCCGGTTCTGCCGCGAGGCCCGCTACGGGCAGTGCCTGGGCGGGGGCGGCTGGATCCTCGGCCACAAGATCGACGGGACGCAGGCCGAGTACGTCCGGGTGCCGTTCGCCGACACCTCGGTGCACCCGCTGCCGCAAGGCGTGCCCGCGCAGGACGTGCTGATGCTGGCCGACATCCTGCCGACCGGCTACGAGGTCGGCGTGCTCAACGGCGCCGTCCGCCCCGGCGACGTCGTGGCGGTGGTGGGCGCCGGACCGATCGGGCTCGCGGCGATCATGGGGGCGCGGCTGTTCAGCCCGAGCCATGTCGTCGCGATCGACCTGGCCGACGGCCGGCTGGAGGCGGCCAAGCAGTTCGGCGCCGACGCCACGGTCAACAACTCACGGCAGGACGCCCTGGCCGCGGTCCGCGACATGACCGGCGGACTCGGCGCCGACGTGGCCATCGAGGCCGTCGGCGTCCCCGAGGCCTTCGAGCTCACCGTCGCGCTGGCCCGCCCCGGCGGGCACATCGCCAACATCGGCGTGCACGGCGCTCCGGCCGCGCTGCACCTGGAAGAGCAGTGGATCCGGGACATCACCATCACCACCGGACTGGTGGACACCTTCTCCACGCCCACCCTGCTCCGGCTCGTCGCCGGCCGCCAGCTGGACGCCGGACGGTTCGTCACCCACCACTTCTCGCTGGACGAGTTCCCGACGGCCTACGACGTCTTCTCCGACGCCGCCCGCACCGGCGCCCTCAAAGTCGTCCTGACCCGCTGAACCCCGTGCGGCCGTCCGCGACCGCCGCGCCGTGCGGGCGAGCGGCGAGACGACCCGGAAAGGAGAGGCCATGCCGACCCAGGTCATCGTGGGCGTCGACGGCTCCGCCCACGCCTGGCGGGCCCTCGACTGGGCCGCCGACTACGCCGTCCGGCACCGCCGGCCGCTGGAACTGGTGCACGCGTCCCGCGCGCTGGTGGACGACGGGGTGATCCCCAGGGACGCGCTGGGCCGGCTGGTCGCCGAGCGGGAGGACCTGCTCGCCGAAGCGCGGCAGTACACGCTGAAGGTGCATCCCGACCTCGACGTCGCGACGCGGCTGGACCGGACGGACCCGGGCGGCGCGCTGGTGGAGCGCAGCGAGCACGCGGCGCTCGCGGCCGTCGGCTCGCCCGGTCTGGGCGGGTTCCAGGGCCTGCTGTTCGGGTCGGTCGGGCTGTACACCGCCGCGCACGCCCGGTGCCCCGTCCTGGTGGTGCCGCGTGAGGCGCCCTACCCCTCCGAGGCCCCGGCGCGGATCGTGGTCGGGGTCGAGGACCGCCCCGGCGAGAGCGCCATGGCCGGCTGGGCCTTCGAGGAGGCCGCCTCGCGCGGCGCCGGGCTCCTGGCGCTGCACGCCGTGGGCGGCGAGTTCGGGTCCCCCCGCCGGCGGGTGATGGAGGACCTGGAGCTGTCGGAGGCCCTGGCCGGGCTGCGCGAGCACCATCCGGACGTCCGGGTCGAGCAGTTCGTCTCGGACCGCGCGGCGGCGCAGGCCCTCGTCGAGGCGTCGCGGTCGGCCGCGCTGGTGGTGGTCGGAGCCGCCCGCCGGACGGGCCGGATCGGCATGGCGCTGGGCCGGGTCAACCACGCGGTCCTGCACCACGCGCACTGTCCCGTGGTCGTGGTGCCCATCGACCGGTGACCGGCGCCGCCCGGCGGGACGTCCGCCGGGGAGAAGCGAAGAGGAGTTGACCATGTCCGATCCGATCATCGTCGGAGCCGACGGCTCCGTCCCCTCCGAACGCGCCGTGGCCTGGGCGGCCGACGAGGCCGCCCGGTACGGGCGCGCGCTGAAGATCTTGCACGCGGTGGAGCGGTGGGGGTTCGACGTGCCGCTCAACACCGCCCCCGGCGAGGTGGTCTCACTGACGCTGCAGGGTGAGGAGGTGCTGGCCGCCGCCGAGCGCGGCGCGCACGCCCGGCGGCCGGAGGTGCCGGTGAGCCTGGAACTGGCGTCCGCGCGCACCGTCCGGGCACTGTCCGAGCACTCCGAGGAGGCGTTCGAGCTGGTGGTGGGCTGCCGGGGTCTCGGCGGGTTCGCGGGCCTGGTCCTCGGCTCGGTCGGGCTGGGCGCGGTCCGCCACTCCGTCTGTCCGGTCGTGGTGGTGCGCGGCGAACCGGCCGCCGAGCGCGGCGAGATCGCCGTGGGCGTCGGCCTCGGCGACGACTCCGCCGTTCTGCGGTACGCGTTCCGGGCCGCCGCCGTGCGGGACGCGAGGCTGCGCGTCGTGCACGCCTGGCCGTTCCCCGCGGCCCGGGACGAGCACGGAGAGGGCCTCGACCTCCGGCGCCTCGAGGAGCGGGCCCGGTGGCGCGTCATCGAGGCGCACGCGCCCCTGCGCAAGAGCTTCCCGGGGGTGGAGGTCGTGGAGGACATCGTGCAGGACAACCCCGCCGCCGCGCTCGTCGCCGCGTCCCGCGACGTCGATCTGGTGATCGCCGGCTCGCATCCCCGCGAGGGCCTGACCGTGCCGCGCAGCCGCGCGGTGACGCACGGCCTCCTCCACCACGCGCACTGCCCGGTCGCGGTCGTCCCCACCGTGGGCGCCTCCGCACCTTGAGCGCGCATCGGACATGGACGCCGCATCGCGCAAGGCCCGGCACCCGCCGGGCCTTGCGCGATGAACGGGATGAACGGGCGGCGAGGGCCGCCGGGCGCCGTCACGCCGTCGAGCCGTTCAGGCCGCGGTCTCGTGGTCGTCGACCGGGGAGACTCCGACGCGCTGACCGGTGATCTGCCGGCAGGAGACCAGGATGAACTCCGCCCCGGCTCCGGCCGTCCAGGGCCGGAGGGCCTCGCGGGCGCGCTCCCCGGGATCGCGGACGACCCGGGCCCGCCCGATCGCGGTGACCGACCACCCGCTTCGGCAGGCGGCGTCCAGATCGTCGGCCTGGAAGGCCACGATCGCGCCCCGGGTCGCGGCCGGCAGCCGGGAACCGCGCGGCGCCGCGATGACCACGTCCTCGCCGTCGACGACGAAGCCGACCGGCGCCACGGCGGGCAGCGCCTGCTCGGTGAAGACGATCCGGCCGACGGCGGCGGTGCTCATGAGGCGCAGGCACTCCGCTCCCGTGAGGCCCGCCGCCTCGTTCGCGCTCCTCATGGCTTCCTCCCTCATGTCTCCATGCTCCGCTCCGCCCGCGGCGGGCGGGAGGGGCCAAGGTCACCTCACCGGACGCCGTCCGTCCCGTCCCGGCCGGGCCCTTCGAACGGTCCGGCTCGGCCGCCGGCCGGCGGCGGCCTGCCGGCCTGCAGGGGGCTCTCCCAGGAAGCGCCCGGCTGGATCTCGATCTCCTCGGCGCCGTAGGAGATGCGGATGGGGGAGGCCGCGCCCGGGCGCAGGGCGACGCGGACGAGGTCCTGGCGGCAGGTCAGGTCGATGCCCCAGTTGCCGCGGTAGCGCAGCCCGAGGCGCAGCTCGCCGACCGCCGGGGGCAGGCGCGGCTCCAGCCGCAGCGCGCCGCCACGGGTGCGGACGCCGGCGTGGCAGCGCTGGACGAGGTCGACGGTGCCGGCCATCGCGCCCAGGTGGACGCCCTCGGCGATGGTGCCGTGCTGGACGCCCGTGACGTCGGTGAACAGCGATTCGAGGAAGACGTCCCAGGCCTCGTCGCCGTCGGCGTGGGCGAGGATCCAGGCGTGGACGAGCGAGCTCAGCGTCGATCCGTCGCAGGTGCGGGGCAGGTAGTAGGCGATGGTCCTGGCGGCGAGCCCGGGCCCGTGCTCGTAGCCGAGGTTCCGCAGGACGGCGTCCAGTTCGCCCGGCGAGAGCACGTAGAAGAGCATGAGCACGTCGGCCTGCTTCGAGGCCTTGTAGCGGTTCGGCGAGTCGCCCTCGGCCTCCAGGATCCGGTCCAGCCTGCGGATGTCGCCGTAGCGTCGCCGGTAGCGGGCCCAGTCGAGCTCCTCCAGGCCGCCGTAGCCCTCGAACTGGCTGATCACCCCGGCGTGGAAGGGGACGTGCATCTTGCGCGCCACGTCCTCGAAGCGGGTGATCTCCTCGCGGGTCAGCGCGAGCCGTTCGCGCAGCTCCCCGCGGCGGTCCTCCGGGAGGACGGCGAGCGCCTCCAGCGCCCGCTCCAGCAGCCAGGCGGCGAGGACGTTGGTGTAGGCGTTGTCGTCCAGGCCGGGCCGGTCCCGTCCCGGGTAGGCGTCGTGGTACTCGTCCGGGCCCATGACGCCGCGGATCCCGTACCGGTCGGTGGATCGGTCGTAGACCGTCAGGCCGGCGAAGAACCGGGCGACCTCCAGCATGATCTCGGCGCCGTACTCGGCGAGGAACTCGGCGTCGCCGGTCGCCTCGTAGAAGCGCCAGACGTTGAGCGCGATGGTCAGGCCGACGTGGCGCTGCAGGTGCGTGTGGTCGGGCAGCCACCGGCCCGACCGCGGGTTGAGGTGGACGAGCTGGGTCTCCTCGCGGCCGTCGGCGGCACTCTGCCACGGGTACATGGCGCCGCGGTGCCCGGCGGCCGCGGCGGCGCGCCGGGCGGCGGGCAGCCGCCGCCACCGGTACAGCAGCAGCGCGCGGGCGATCTCGGGGAACCGCATGGTCAGGAACGGGAGGACGAACACCTCGTCCCAGAAGACGTGGCCGCGGTAGGCCTCCCCGTGCAGGCCGCGGGCCGGGACCCCGACGTCCAGGTCCACGATGTGCTCCGACAGGGTCTGCAGCAGATGGAAGATGTGCAGGTTGAGGACGCGCTGGACCTCGACGTGGTCGACGCTCAGCTGGCAGCGCCGCCACAGCCGGTTCCACGCCAGCGTGTGCCGCTCCAGCAGGGCGTCGAAGCCCCCCGCCTCCGCCGCGGCGCCCAGCGCGGCCTCCCCGGCCTCCTCGACGGCGCGGTCGCGGGAGGTGAACACCGCCGCCACCTTCTCGACCGTGACGTGCGCGCCCTGCGCGGCGTCGACGGTCAGGTCCTGGGCGGCCCACCCGTCCTCGGCGAGCCGGGAGGCCCCGGCGGGGACCGACACCCGGGTGCGGGCCGCGACCCCGATGCCGATCTTCGAGGAGACGGTCGAGGCGCGCAGCAGGAGCGGGTCCCGGTCGTCCTGCCGCGGCGGCTCCTCGCGGGTCAGGTGGGTTCCGGGCAGGTCGCGGTACCGCTCGACGCCGGCGTTGGAGACCCGGCCGTCCAGCGCGGACCGGATGTGCAGCGTGCCGCTCCAGTCCTCGGCGACGATCGTGGTCTCGAGCGCGGCAAGGTGCGGATCGTCCATGGAGACGATCCGGCGCTGGGCCAGGCGGAACGTCCGCCCGGCCCGGTCGCGCACGCGGACGAGCCGGGTCAGGACGCCGCGCCGCAGGTCGAGTTCCTGCCGGTAGGACAGGAGCCGGTCCTCCGCGAGGGCGGCGTCCGGATCGAACCACTCGCCGCCCTCGGCGCGGAAGGTCAGCGGCAGCCAGTTCGGCATGTTGACGAGGTCGGCGTTGTCGGCGCGCAGCCCGCCGATCTCGGCAGGGAGACGGTCGTAGCAGCCGGCGATGTAGGTCCCGGGATAGTGGACGCCGTCGGCCGCCGACTCGGGGGCGGTGCCCCGGGTGGCGACATAGCCGTTGCCGAGGGTGCACAGCGCCTCCCGCACCCCTTCCGTCGCGGGATCGTAGCCGTCGTAGGCCAGGATCCACCGGCTCATGGCGTCTCCTCACACCGTCTCGTCGGGGCCCTCGGCCGGGCACTCCCGCCAACCACGCTGTCATCGGCCCCTCGCCTCCCGGCAGTACCGGACGACCCGGCGCGCCGGGACTTTCGGCCCGTGCCCCGCGGGCTCCGACCAGCCGAAACTGAAGTCGGGACCTCTGTTCGAGGAGGGGGGACGGATGGCGGCGCTGACGAGGGCTCAGAGGTCGAACGTCTTGTTCGGCTATGACGGGACCAAGGAGAACGACCCCGCGCTGCGCTGGGCGGTGGAGGAGGCGCGGCTGCGCGGGCTCGACCTGATGCTGTGCTACTGCTGGCACTGGCCGTACCCGAGCGGCCACGTGGACGCCGGCGTGCAGGCGGTGCTCCAGCGTGCGGGGGAGAACCTCCTGCGCAAGGGGGCGCGCCGCGCACGCGACCTGGGCGCGGAGGGGAAGGTGCGCACGCTGCTGAGGCGGGAGCCCGCCTGCGACACGCTGGTGTACGAGTCCGACGACGCGGAGCTGATCGTGGTCGGCTCGCACGAGCGGCACCTGCTGCCCCCGGGCTCGACGGCGACGGAGCTCCCCGCGCGGACCCGCCGCCCCGTGGTGGCCGTCCGCGGCGCCGACGGCCACCACGGCCTCATCGTGGCCGGGATCGACGCGTCGGAGCACGCGGACGCGGCGGTCGGCTTCGCCATCGAGGAGGCCGCGCTGCGCGAGTGCGACCTGCGCGTCGTGCACGGGGCGTGGGAGCCCGGCGCCGTGCCCGAGAGCGACCTGCCGCTGTTCGCCGACAAGGCCAGGCTGTTCCAGGCGCGGGCCGCGATGCTGGAGCGGGTCGTCCACCCCTGGCGGCGGCGGTACCCGAAGGTCCATGTGGACGTCTCGCTGCTGCTGGAGCGGCCCCGTGAGACGCTGCTGAACGCCGCCGACGGCGCCGACCTGCTCGTGGTGGGCGATCGCGGCACCGGAAGCCTGGATCCGCTGCTGCTGGGGGCGACCAGCTCGGCGATGCTGCACCACGCCCCCTGCTCGGTCGCGATCGTCCCGGCGCCCCGGTACGCAGCCCAGAGCGTCGCCTGAGGGGACGCCCCGCCGGCCGCTCGCGCCCTCGCCGCGGGCGGCCGCCGCCGGTTCAGTCGGGGGCGATGTTGCTCCGGCCCGGGTGCGGGGCGGGGGTCTCGCGGGGGAGCACGGGCTCGATCCGGTACAGCGACGGCATGCCGCCGGTCCGCGCCGGGATCTCGCGGTGCACCCCGGCGAGGGCGCAGACCAGGTCCCGTGCGGTGACGAGGCCGGCCAGGGCGCCGTGCTCGTCCGTCACCGCCACGTAGTCGCGGTCCGACTCCAGCATGGCCAGGGCCGCTTCGGCGACGGCGGCCGACGGGCGCACCGTCGCGGGCGGCCGGGACGGCAGGAGGTCCGTGACGGGGCGGCGCGCCTCGCGGGGAACGGCGGCGTTCCAGGTCGAGGTGAGGGTCTGGGCGTCCAGGACGCCGAGGAAGCCGCCCTCGACGTCGGTGACGGGCAGGTGGTGGATCTCGGCCCGGCACATCAGCTCCCAGGCCATGATCACGGACTCGTCCGCGGCGATGGTGAGCAGGTCGCGGCTCATCAGCTCGGCGACGGCGCGCTGCTCCAGCGGTGGGCTCGACGTCATGGCTCCTCCTCCGGGCCGAACGGCTTGCCTCCTGCTCCAGACTTCTCCCGGCCGCCTGCCGCCGGCAGGGGCGAACGTCCCCCGCCCTGGCGCCGGAGGGCCGGATCGGCGCGCGACTGGACGTACTTCAGAATCTCGATCACCACGTAGGAGACGGCGGCGATGACGACGATCCGCGCCCACGCGCCGGCGCCGAGCGGGGCGGAGTGGAACAGGCCGTTCATGAAGGGCGCGTAGGTGTAGAGCGCCTGGATGGCGATGAGGGCCAGGACGCTGGCGCCGACCCAGGGGTTGCGGCGGACGCCGTGCCACAGCATCGGACGGTCCAGCGACAGGCAGTTGAAGAGGTAGGTGAGCAGCGTCAGCGCGAAGACGTTGACGACGATCGTCTGCGCGACCTCCGCTGTGGCGCCGTGGGCGCGTTCCCAGTGCTGGAGGCCGAACGCCCCGGTGAGCAGGATCCCCGAGACCACCAGGATGCGCAGCGTCATCGAGCGGGTGAGCAGCGGCAGGGACGGGTCGCGGGGCGGGCGGCGCATGATGTGCTCGTCCTTCGGCTCGACGGAGAACGGCAGGCCGAGCACGAGCACCGCGGTCATGTTCAGCCAGAGGACCTGCAGCGGCAGGACGGGCAGCGCCGTGCCCGCGACGATCGCGGCGACCAGCACGAGCCCGAGCCCGATGTTGGACGGCAGCGCCCAGACGATGAACTTGACCAGGTTGTCGAAGACGCCGCGCCCCTCCTCGACGGCCTTCTCGATCGAGGCGAAGTCGTCGCCGGTGAGGACCATGTCGGCCGACTCCTTGGCGGCGTCGGTGCCGGCCCGTCCCATGGCGACGCCGATGTCGGCCTGCTTGAGCGCGGGCGCGTCGTTGACCCCGTCCCCGGTCATCGCGATGACGTGCCCCCGGTCCTGCAGGATCTGGACGAGGCGGAGCTTCTGCTCGGGGGAGACGCGGGCGAAGACGGTGGTGGCCTGGACGCGTTCGGCGGAGACGCCCGAGGTCAGCTCGGCGCCCGTCATCACCTCGCCGTCCAGCCCGACGCGGGTTCCGATGGCGCGCGCCGTGGCGGCGTGGTCACCAGTGATCATTTTGACCTGGACGCCGGCGTCGTG
Organism: Actinomadura sp. NPDC049753; assembly: GCF_040674655.1. Lineage (NCBI taxonomy): Bacteria > Bacillati > Actinomycetota > Actinomycetes > Streptosporangiales > Thermomonosporaceae > Actinomadura > Actinomadura sp. NPDC049753. The sequence goes on from NZ_JBFARL010000026.1 coordinate 32,885, forward strand.
GCAGGTCCGGACGGCCCGGGCGGCGTCCTCGCGGGGCGGGTCGAACATGGCCTGCAGGCCGAGGAAGGTCAGCGGGGGCGGTTCGTCCAGCCCGGAGCCGCCGGCGCGTCCCCGGGCGAAGGCCAGCACGCGCAGCGCCTGGCCGCCGTAGGCCTCGGCGCGCGCGGTGACCGCCGCGCGGTCGAGCGGGACGGGCGCGCCGTCCGGACCGGCGGCGTCCTCGCACAGCTCCAGGATCCGCTCGACGGGGCCCTTGACGTAGACGGCGCCGTCCTCGTGCAGGGTGGCCATGTAGCGGCGCTCGGCGGTGAACGGCAGGGTTGCGACGCGGTCCGGCACGCCGTCGACGCCGGCCTTGGCCGCGCTGGTCAGCAGGGCGCCCTCGGTCGGGTCCCCGGTGATGTGCCAGCCGTCCCGCCGGTGCAGTTGCGCGTCGTTGCAGCCGAGGCCGGCCAGCAGCGTCTCCCGGAGCGCTGGGTGGTCCGCGGCGTCGGCGTCCCGGCCGTCCCGCCGGATCGTCCCGGTGGGCGCGTAGCCGGTGCCGGTGACGGTGTAGTCGCGCCCCCCGGCGGTGACGGCGGTGACGGTCATCTGGTTCCGGGTGAGGGTGCCGGTCTTGTCGGTGCAGATGACGGTGGTGCTGCCGAGCGTCTCGACGGCGGGCAGGTGCCGGACGATGGCGCCGCGGCCGACCATGCGCGAGACGCCGAGCGCGAGGGTGATCGTGACGACGGCGGGCAGCCCCTCGGGGATCGCGCCGACCGCGAGGGCGACCGCGGCGGTGAGCATCTCGGTCGCGCCGCGCCCGCGGAGCACGCCGATGAGGAAGGTCAGCGCGGCCAGCGCCAGGATCGCCACCGTCACGATCTTGCTGAAGTGCGCGATCTTGCGGGTGAGGGGCGTCTGGACCGCGCCGGTGCCCTGCACCAGGCGGTGGATGCCGCCGAGCTCGGTGTCCGCTCCGGTCGCCACCACCAGGCCCGCGGCGCTCCCGGACGTCGCCAGCGTGCCGGAGAAGGCCATGCCGGTGCGGTCGGCGAGCGCGGCCTCGTCCTGTGCCGCGGTGTCCTTGGCGACGGGCACCGACTCGCCGGTGAGCGCCGACTCGTCCACCGCGAACTCGTCGGCGCGCAGCAGCCGCAGGTCGGCCGGGACCTTGTCGCCGGCCTCCAGCCTGACCAGGTCGCCGCACACCAGTTCGGTCGACGGCACGCGCCGGGCCGCGCCGTCGCGGACGACCAGCGCCGCCGTCCGGGCCATGGCGGCCAGAGCGCCCAGCGCCTTCTCCGCGCGCGACTCCTGGACGAAGCCGACGACGGCGTTGACGACCACCACCCCGAGGATCACTAGGGCGTCCACGTGCTCGCCGAGCAGCCCGGTCACCGCCGCCGACACCAGCAGCACGTAGATCAGCGGGCTGTTGAACTGCAGGAGGAACCGCACGACGGGGCCGCGCCCGCGCGCGGCGGGCAGCGTGTTGGGCCCGTCGCGCTCCAGCCGTCGCGCCGCCTCACCGGAGGAGAGCCCGTCGGAGGCGTCGCCGCCGAACTCGCGCACGACCGCGTCGGCCGTCCTGCGGTACGGCGCCGGAGCCGTCGTCATCGGGGCCCGCGGCCGCGGCCGCCGGGGTCGGCGACCGCGGGGTCGCAGCGAACGTCCATCGTCGCACCTCCTGCCGCCCCCAGCTTGGCCGCACCCCGCGGCCGGGAGCAGGGCCGAAGGTCCCGGCGTCGGCGGACCCACGCCTCTGACCGCTCCGCCGCGGGGTTGTGAGTCTTGGAGATCTGGAGGTGGAAGGCGATGGACGGAGCACATGTCCTGGTCGGGTTCGACGGTTCCCCCGCCGCCGGGCGCGCCCTGCGCTGGGCGGCGGCGGAGGCGGCGCTGCGCGGCGTGCCCCTGCGGGTCTGCCACGCCTGGAACTGGCCCTATCCCGCCGGGCCGGAGGGGGACGAGGCACTGGAGATCGTCCGCGGCATGGGCGTCATCGCCCTGGAGGACGGGCTCAGGATCGCCCGGGAGACCGCACCCGGTCTGGAGGTGCGGCCGCTGCTGTCCAAGGGCACGCCGCCCGCCGCGCTGCTGGCGGCGTCGCAGGACGCCGAGCTGATCGTGGTCGGCGCCCGCGGGGCCGGCGGCTTCGACCGGCTCCCGCTCGGCTCCACCGCCGTCCACGTCCCCGCGCACGCCGACCGTCCCGTCGTCGTCGTGCCCTCCCACGACCCGGCGCGGGCCGCGAAGAGGATCGTCGTCGGGATCGACGGGTCGCCCGCGAGCCAGGCCGCGCTGCGGTTCGCCCTGTGCGAGGCCGCGCTGTGGCACGCCTCGGTGACGCTGGTGTGCGCGTGGTGGGACCCCGCCGCGCTCCCGGGCCCGGACCGGCTGCCGTTCAGCGATCCGCAGGGCCTTGAGGAGCAGGCCAAGGCGCGGTTCGCCGCGGCGGTCGCGCCCCTTCTCGCCGCGCACCCCGGGATCGCCGTCGAGCGGCGGTTCGTCCTGGAGCGGGCCGGGCGCGCCCTCGCCGACGAGGCCCGGGACGCGAGGCTGCTCGTGGTCGGCGACCGCGGCATCGGTTCGTCCCCCAAGACCCTGCTCGGCGCCGTCACGAGGTTCGTGCTGCACGAGGCGCCGGGTCCGGTCGCGGTCGTCCACGACCGCGACCCCCACGCGAAGGAGCCGTCATGATCCGGGTACTGGTGGCGTACGCCTCCGAGCGCGGAGGAACCGCCGAGATCGCCGAATGGGTGGGCGCCGCGCTGCGCGAATCGGGCGTGGAGGCCGACGTGCGCCCCGCGGGGGACGTCGACGCCCTCGACGGGTACGACGCCGTCGTCGTCGGCGGCGCCCTGTACGTCGGGCGCTGGCACCGGGAGGCGCGCCGCTTCGTCCGGCACCACGCCGACGCGCTTGCGCACCGGCCGGTGTGGCTGTTCAGCAGCGGCCCGCTGGACGACGGCGCGCGGGAGCGCACGATCGATCCCGTGCCCGGCGTCGCCAAGTTCGCCCGCCGGATCCGCGCCCGTGGCCACGCCACCTTCGGCGGCCGGCTGGCTCCCGACGCCCGGGGCTTCATGGCCGCCAAGATCGCCCGGACGGCGTCGGGGGACTACCGCGACCGCGACCGCGTCGGCGACTGGGCCGCCGGCATCGCCCGCGACCTGCGGAGCGTGACCGTATGAACCGGATCATCGTCGGGGACGACGGTTCGGAGCCGAGCCTGCTCGCGGTCGACTGGGCCGCCGGCGAGGCCGCCCGCCGCGGCGCCTCGCTGCACGTCGTGTACGTGGTCACGCCGTGGCTGTTCGACGTCCCCGCCGATCCGGGCGCCGCCCGCGTCCGCGAGCAGCTGCTGGACGGCGGCCGGGACATCGTCGAGCTCGCCGTGGCCCGCGCCCGCGACCGCGTTCCGGGCCTGGAGGTGACCGGCGAGCAGACCGGCGGGCAGCCCGCCAAGGTGCTCGTCGAGCAGGCGCGCGACGCGCTGATGGTCGTGGCCGGCTCGCGCGGGTCGGGCGGCCTTTCGGGGCTGCTGCTGGGCTCGGTGGCGATGCAGGTCGCCACGCATGCGGCGTGTCCGGTGGTGGTCGCCCGGAACCCGGACGCGGACCCGAGTGGAGACGTCGTGGTCGGGGTGGACGGTTCCCCGGCGGGCGCGGACGCCGTCGGGTTCGCCTTCGAGGAGGCGTCCCTGCGCGGGGTGCGGCTGCGCGCCCTGACGGCCTGGACGCACCCGGTCCCTTCGGGCCGGGGCGACATGCAGCCTCTCGTCTACGACCGCGCCGTCGTGGCCGCAGAGGAGGAGCGCGTCCTCGCCGAGTCGCTCGCCGGGTGGCGGGCCAGGTACCCCGACGTCAAGGTGGTGTCCGAGGCCGTCAACGGCCGGGCCGCGAAGGTTCTGGCGGACGCGTCCGCCGACGCGGGCCTGCTGGTCGTCGGCTCCCGCGGGCACGGGGGGTTCGGCGGGCTCCTGCTCGGATCGGTGGGCCACGCGATGCTCATGCGCGCGCACTGCCCGGTCGCCATCGTCCGGAGGACGCGATGAGGTCGTCCGGAGGACGCGATGAGGTCGTCCGGAGGACGCGATGAGGTCGTCCGGAGGTGACCGGGAAGCCTGGCCCGGCCGCCCCCCCAAGGACCCGGCCGGGCCAGGGCTCAGTCGCGCCCCTGCCTGGCCTGGGCGCCGTCGGCCTTGAGCTGCGCGGCGAGTGCGGCGGCCTGGGTGCGGCGGCTCATGCCGAGCTTGGCGAAGATGTTCGAGATGTAGTTCTTGACCGTTTTCTCGGCCAGGAAGAGGCGCTCGCCGATCTGCCGGTTGGTCAGGCCCTCGCCGATGAGCTCCAGGATGTGGCGCTCCTGCTCGGTCAGGCCCTTGAGCGGGTCGCTCTTCTCCTGGCGGGTGCGGAGCCGTTCGAGCATGCGGGCGGTGCTGCGGGGGTCGAGGAGCGACTGCCCGGTGGCGACCGTGCGGACGGCGCCGACGAGGTCGGAGCCGTGGATCTGCTTGAGGACGTAGCCGGACGCCCCGGCCATGACCGCCTCGAACAGGGCGTCGTCGTCGTCGAAGGAGGTCAGCATCAGGCACGCCAGCTCCGGCAGCTGGGAGCGCAGCTCGCGGCAGACGCTCACGCCGTCCCCGTCGGGCAGGCGGACGTCCAGGACGGCCACGTCGGGCCGGACGGCCGGGATCCGCGCCAGCGCCTCGGCGGCGGTGCCGGCCTCACCGATGATCTCGATGTCGTCCTCGGCGGACAGCAGCGCGGCGACTCCGCGGCGGACGACCTCGTGGTCGTCCATCAGAAAGACCCGGATCGTCCCCGCGTTCCCTGGCGTCTGGGCGGTCATGGCTCTCGTTTCCTCGGTCCGGTAGTGACGGAATGGACGCTACCCCGCCGCCGGACCCATCCCCACTCCGCGGAGGTCCCCCGCCCGCGGGACCTACGTCCCGACCCGGGACACGCCCTGCGCCACTTCGGGATGGACCTTCGGCCCTGCCGCGGGGGTGGGGGCCGCTGGTGAGGTGAGAGCTGAGAGGAAGGAGCGATCCATGCAAACCAGGTACCGGACTTCCGCGGACATCGCGGACGACATAGAGCGCGCCGTCGAGGACGCGCTGTGGGCGCCGTCGGTGCACAACACCCAGCCGTGGCGGTTCGGCGTGCGCGGCCCGCGCGTCAGCCTGCGCGCCGACCCGGACCGCCGCCTGGGCGTCGCGGACCCGAAGGGCCGGGAGATGCTGATCAGCTGCGGCGCCGCGCTGTACAACCTCCGGCTGTCGCTGCGCGCCCAGGGCTACGACCCGCTCGTGCGGCTGCTGCCCGATCCGGACCGCCCGCACCTGCTCGCCGACGTGGTCCTGGAGCCGGACGAGCCGGCGGACCGGCAGACGCTGAGGGAGCACGAGCAGATCCGGCGCCGGCGCAGCCATCGTGGCGCGTTCCGTCCGGAGACCGTCTCCGCCGGGGTCCTCTCGGCCATGCGCTACGACGTCGAACGCGAGGGCGCCCGGCTGATCGAGGCTGTCGACCCGCACGTCAAGGGGGCCCTGGCCGCTCTGACCGACGCGGCCGAGCACATCCAGCGCCGCACCCCCGCGTACTCCACGGAGATCGGCCGCTGGGCGCCCTCGCCCAGGACGGCCCGCAAGGACGGCGTCCAGGAGGGCGCCTACCCCAGGCAGGCTCCCGAGACCAGCCCGAACTTCCCCGCCCGCGACTTCGCGCGCGGCCAGGGATGGGGCGCCGAACCCGCGCACCCGGAGGGGAAGAGCACGGCGGGGGTGGCGCTGCTCCTGGTCTCCGACGGCGACGGGCCCGCCGACTGGCTGCGCACGGGACAGGCTCTGCAGCGGGCGCTGCTGAGGGCGGCCGAGAGCGACCTGGCGGCCGCCTTCCACACCCAGGCGCTCGAAGTGCCGGAGCTGCGCGCCTTCATCCGCGCCCAGTTCTGCCGGGACGCCTACCCGCAGATGCTCCTGCGCATCGGGGCGCCGGAGGGGGAGGGGCTGGACACCGTCCGCAGGGCCGTCGCCGACGTCATGATCGTGGAACCTTGAGCGGGACGCTCTCGGGGATGCGGCGGCCGGTGATGAGCCGGGGCCGGACGACGATGAACTGGTCGCGCTCGCCCGGTGCCCAGCTGCGCAGCGGGAGCGCGGAGAGCCTGGCGATCTCTCCGGGCTCGGTGACGCGACGGGCGGGCCCGACGGTGACCACCGACCAGCCCCTGTCGCCGTCCGCGTCGATCTCGTCGATCTCGAAGGCGACGATCGTGTCGGAAGCGGCGGTGGCCAGTCGCGAGGCCGATGAGGTCTTCACCACGATGAGCTCGCCGTCGAAGACGAAGTTGACCGGTTGTACGGTGGGCAGCGCCTGGAGGGTGAACACGATCCGGCCGATCGTCGATCGGCGGAGCAGGGCCCGGCACTCCTCGTCGTCGAGGATCTCCATGCCGCTGTGGTCGAGGTGCATGAACCCAATGTGATGCACCGGCGGCCCGGGCATCAGGGTCTAAGGTCCCTGACCTGACTTCTCACCCCGGGCAGGGTAATACTGGATCTGTGGCTCATGATTCGGGCGCCGGCCAAGACCGGGCACGGCTGATCCTTCCCCAGTTGCAGCTGGACGATCTTCTGTCGGAACTTCAGTCGAGGCTGGAGGCGGCCCGGTCCACGCGGGACCGGGTGCACGCGCTGCTGGAGGCCGTGGTCTCGATCGGCAGCGAACTCGACCTGGAGTCGGTGCTGCGGCGGATCACCGAGGCGGCCACCACCCTCGTCGACGCCCGCTACGGAGCGCTCGGCGTCATCGGCGAAGAGGGCGAGCACCTGGTGCAGTTCGTCACCGTGGGCGTCGGCGACCAGGAGATCGAGGCGATCGGCCACTGGCCGCACGGGCACGGGATCCTCGGCCTGCTGATCCGGGAGCCGCGCTCGCTGCGGCTTCCGGACCTCGGGGACCACCCCGCCTCCAGCGGCTTCCCCGCCAACCACCCGCCGATGCGGACGTTCCTGGGCGTCCCGATCCGCGTGCGGGACGAGGTGTTCGGCAACCTCTACCTGACGGAGAAGGCCGGCGGCGGCCAGTTCGAGGAGGAGGACGAGGTCGTGGTGATCGCGCTGGCCACGGCCGCCGGCGTCGCGATCGAGAACGCCCGCCTGTACCAGGAGACGCGCCGGCGCGAGCGGTGGCTGGAGGCGTCGGCCGAGGTCTCCACCGCGCTGCTGTCGGGCACCGACCCGCACGAGGTGACCACGCTGGTGGCGCAGCGGGCGCAGGAGATCGCCGAGGCCGACCTCGCGGCCGTGGCGCTGGTGGAGGAGGGCGGCCCGCACTTCGTGGTCGAGGCCGCCCGCGGGCAGGGCGCCGAGCGGCTGGAAGGGCTGCGGGTGCCGCTGGAGCACTCGGTGGCCGGGCCGGTGTTCACCGAGGGGACCGCCCTGCGGCTGGCCGACGGGGAGAAGGCGGCACGCGAGGCGAACGTGCCCCCGCGGGTGCCGATCGGCCCGCTGCTGGTCGTGCCGCTGGGGCTCGGGTCGGCGGCGCGCGGCGTCATCTCGGTGGTCAACGCGCCCGGCGGGGCGCTGTTCTCGGAGGGGACGCAGCGGCTGCTGGAGGCGTTCGCGGGACAGGCGGCGGTGGCCCTGGAGCTGGCCGAGCGGCGCCGGGACGCCGAGCGGCTGGCGCTGCTGGAGGACCGCGACCGGATCGCCAAGGACCTGCACGACACCGTCATCCAGCGGTTGTTCGCGACCGCGATGGGGCTGATGGCGGCGATCAAGATGACGCAGAAGCGGGAGGTCGCCGTCCGCGTGCAGCGGGCGGTGGACGACCTGGACGACACCATCCGGCAGATCCGCTCGTCCATCTTCGCGCTGCAGGGCCCCGAGACCGACGAGACGTCGCTGCGCAGCCGGGTGCACGCCCTGGCCGACAGGGCGGCGGAGCATCTCGGGTTCGCGCCCTCGGTGCGGCTCGACGGGCTGCTGGACACCTCGGTCGACGAGGAGATCGGCGAGCAGCTCCTCGCGGTCGTGCGGGAGGCCCTGTCGAACGTCGCCCGGCACGCGCACGCCACCGAGGCGGCCCTGAAGATCGATGTCGGTGACGACGTGACGGTGCGGGTGGAGGACAACGGCGTCGGCATCACCGAAGGCGGTCGCCGCAGCGGGCTCCGCAACATGGAGTCCCGTGCCGAGGGCCTGGGCGGCACGTGCACCGCCGGGCGGCGCCCGGAGGGCGGCACGCTTCTGGTCTGGTGCGTCCCGCTCAAGGCCGCCTGATCTTCCGCACGGGCCGTTCCCATCGGCGTCAAGGGCCGATGCGGTGGTTGTCGAGGCGCGCCCACTCGGCGTCCCACGACCGGTAGCGGCAGCGGTCGCACCGCGCCCGGACGAGCCAGTAGAGGCAGAGCGCGGGCAGTCCCGTGGCGAGGGCCACGCCCGTCCCGGCCACCGCGGTGTGGATGACCGTCTGCGCGTGCCGGCGGGGCGGCGTGATCGAGACGCCGTCGGGCCCGGCCCACAGGATGAGGCGCTCCCCGACGCCGGCTCCCCGCCACGTCGTGTAGTCGCCGGTCCGCCGCGTCCCGTCGGGGTCGGTCCAGGCGACCGTGACGGTGCGACGGCCCCCCGGATCCCGAACCTTCACGATGGTGGCCTCGACGCGGTGCCGTGTGGCGGCCTGCTGGCGCTCGGCCCTCACGCCCGATCCGTACGCGGTCTGGACGGCATGCGAGAGAAGCGGCGGCGTCGCGCTGAGGAAGACGATCAGCAGGAGCAGTCCGAGCCGCCACTGGACCCTGTCGACGTTGCGCCGCAGGTCGTTGCGGTCGAAACCGCAACCGCGACGCCAACGGTCGATCCGTGCTGTCCAGCGGCCGGTCCGTGCTCGCATGGTCGTCGCTCCCATGACGCCGTCCCTTCACCTTCCCTCCACCATGACGCTACGCATCCGCCCTGGACGGCTGCAGAGGCGGAAGCCCTTCGCGGGAGGGACCTCCCGGGCCCTCCAGCCCCCGGCACGCGGGACCTTGGTCCCGCCGATCATGCGCCGAACGTACCTACAGGCCAATGCCGATCCAGGGTTGAGTCATGGGTGACGAGATCATCGATGCGATGGAAGGTGAGTGGCGATGGCACTCTCCGAGCACAAGACCCACGTGGGCCGGGACACCCTGATCCGGGTGGTGACCCCCAAGCCGCTGACCGAGTCGCACGCCGCCCGTTACGCATGGGCCGCCGCCCGCTTCGCGCTCGGCTGGATCTTCCTGTGGGCGTTCCTCGACAAGACCTTCGGGCTCGGCCACGAGACCCCCGCGGCCAAGGCGTGGATCGACGGCGGCAGCCCGACCGAGGGGTTCCTGGCGCACGCGACCGCCGGACCGTTCGCCGGCTTCTACCACGACATCGCGGGAGCGGCCTGGGCCGACTGGCTGTTCATGCTCGGCCTGGCCGGCATCGGCGCCGCCCTCGTCCTCGGCGTGGGCATGCGGATCGCCGCCGCGGCGGGAGCCGCGCTGCTGGTGATGATGTGGTCGGCGGTCCTTCCCCCGGAGAACAACCCCTTCATGGACGACCACCTGGTCTACGCGATCCTGATCATCGGGCTGGCCCTGGTCAGCGCCGGTGACACCCTGGGCCTCGGCCGCTGGTGGGGCGGCACCCGCCTGGTCAAGCGTCTCCCCTTCCTCAAGTGACCTGATCCGCGACACGAGGGGCGCTCCCCGGGAGCGCCCCTCGTACGCGTGTCCGGCAGGAGGGGCGGTCGGCGGGACGGGCCGCGCGCCGGACGGCCGGGCGGTCGGGGAGGTCAGGCCGGAGGCGGCGCGGGAGAACGCTCCGCGGGACCCGCGGGACGGATGGCGGCGAGGGCCTGCTCGACGGCGCGGGGGAGGGCCCCGCCGGTGTCGACGGCGGCCGATCCGGGCCAGGGCGCGGAGTCCGCGCGCATGGCGGCGGCGATGCCCGCGTCGGCGTCGGAGGCTCCCCGGGGGCGGGTCCGCATCCGTTCGGCGCAGACGGCCTCCGGCGCTTCGCAGCGCAGCGGCGTCAGGTGCGCGTGCTCCTGCTCGGCGACGGCGGCGATGAGCTCGCGGTTGGCGTCGGACGTCCAGGACGCGTCCAGGACGACCGTCTCGCCCATCCGGAGCAGCCGCGCGGCTCGCGCGGCCATCTCGCGGTAGGTGCGCCGGCCCCACTCCGGCGTGTAGATGCCGGAGCCGTAGGGGGCGCCCGCCGGGTCGGCGGGGGCCAGCCCGGCGAGCTCCTTGCGGATCCGGTCGCTGCTGAGCACCGTGCAGCCGAGCCGGTCGGCCAGCGCGCCGGCCAGGGAGGTCTTCCCGGTGCCCGGGAGCCCGCCCACCATGATCAGCCCGACGCGGCCGGCGCGCAGATGGCGCAGCGCGACGTCGGCATAGGCGCGGGCGTCGGCGGCCGCGTCCGGGGCGCCCTGGCCGTGGCGCAGGCACGCGACCTTGGCGCGGACGAAGGCGCGGTAGGCCACGTAGTGGTGGCGCAGCGAGGACGGGGCCGGGTCGGCGGCGTACTCGGCGTACCAGCCGAGGAACCGTGCGGCGAGCTCCGGGGCGCCCAGGCGTTCGAGGTCCATCGCCAGGAACGCGGCGTCGTCCAGACCGTCCAGGTAGCGGAGCCGGTCGTCGAACTCCAGGCAGTCGAGGATCCGCGGGCCGTCGTCGAGGCAGAAGACGTCGCCGGCCAGCAGGTCGCCATGCCCGTCGACCACGCGGCCGTCGGCGATGCGGGCGTCGAACAGGGGCTCGCGGCCGGCGAGGAACTCGTCCGCGAGGTCCTCGGTCTCGGCGGCGGCCGCGGCGTCCAGGACGGCGCCGTGGAAGGGCCGGACCTGCTCGAAGCTGTCCTGCCAGCGCCCTCGGACGGCGTCGCGGGTCTCCTCGGCCGCGATGCGGGGGCCGCGCGGCGCCCTGGCGTGCCAGGCGGCCAGGATCCGGGCGGTGTCGCGCAGCGCGTCCCGCACCGGCGCACCGGCCCGGACCAGGGTGGACAGGCGCCGGTCGGCGGGCATCCGCCGCATCACGACCAGATGGTCGCAGACGTCGCCGCCGGGACCGCGCACGTCGGCGACGCCGAGATAGACGTCGGGGGCGAACCGCCGGTTCAGCCGGACCTCCTCGTGGCAGGCGCGCTCGCGCAGCTCACGGGTGCTGAAGTCCAGGAACCCCAGGTTCACCGGCTTCTTCAGCTTGTAGGCGCGGTCCCCGGCGAAGAACACCACGCCGATGTGGGTCTCGGCTACGGCGGCGCCCTCCATGGGCCTCATGCCCTCGGGTAGGGAGCGGGGCTGGTGTCGTCGTAGTCGTAGCCGAGGGTCGGGACGACGTCGACGACGCCTTCCGTGGCGGCGGCCATGCGCACGACGATCGGGATCAGGCTCTTCTGCTCCACGCGCCCGGTGAGGTGGACGACCCCCTCCTGGACGCGGACGTGCACCTCGGCGGGGTCCTGCCAGAGCCGGGAGACCAGGACGTCGTCGATGATCTCGTCCCGGATGTCGTCGTCGGAGCGGTGGAACACCGAGAGCAGGTCGCGGCGGGCCACGATCCCGGCCAGCCGGCCATCCCTGACGACCGGCGCGGCCTTGAAGCCGTGGGCGTTCAGCACGCGGGCCGCCTCGGCGACGGGCGTGCCCGGCGCGACGGTGACGACCGGCGCGCTCATCAGCCCGCGGGCGTCCGCGGCCCTGGCCCGCGCCCTCGCCTCGTCCTGGGCGCGGCGCAGCAGCCTGGGCCGGCGCGGTCCCGCGCCGCCGCCGTACTCCTCCTTGCGCAGGAGGTCGGCCTCCGTGACGATGCCGGTGAGCCGGCCGTCCTCGTCCATGACGGGCACCGCGCTGATGCGGTGCTCGGCCATCGCGTCGGCGATCTCGGTGAAGGGGGTGTCCTCGGAGACCGTCACGACGTTCCTGGTCATGACGTCCCCGACCGTGCGGCGCTTCATGGCTCTCCTCCCGGGCTCGCCGCGGGCCTCAGAGGCTGTCGCCGGCGGCGGCCCTCTGGTCCGCGCAGATCACGACCTCGCAGCGCGCCCGCTCCCGCACGACCGGGACGGTGTCGCCGCCGAGCGGATTGCCGTGCTCGGAGTTCGACCGGGCGCCGACCACGAGCAGTTCGGCACGCTCCGCCGCCTCGGCCAGCACCGGGCCCGGCTCGCCGCGCAGGACGCGCAGCCGGGTGGTCAGGTGCCGGGAGCGGGGGATCAGCCGGGCGACCAGGCGGCGCAGCCGCAGCCACTCCCTGATCGCGTTGAACGGGCGCCGCGCGGGGGCGTCGCCGGGCTCCATGACGCGGACCACGTCCAGGCGCGCGCGGCGTTCGGAGGCCTCGCGGGCGGCGCGGCGCAGCGCGGCCATGGAGTTGGGGGAACCGTCCACCCCGACGACGACGGACCGTTGTTCGGGCACGACCCACATCAGCGACCTCCCTCAGTCACCTCCACCCTTCCGCCCGGGAGGTTCCGCGGGTCAGTGCCGAGCGTCCCCCCGAACCAGGACTTTCGGCCCGATCCGGGCATCCGTCGAGGGGTGGCGCCGCCAGATCATCCGGTGGCTCCCGGATGGATGAGGGCCTGCGCGGCCACGAAGGCCGCGACGGCGAAGACCAGGTAGGCGAACCAGCGGCGCAGCCGGTCGGCGTCCAGGCGCCGGGCGAGGCGGGCGGCGGCGAGCGATCCGGCGACGGCCGCCAGGGTGAAGGCCGCGATGACGCCGTAGTCCAGCGTCGCGTCCCCGGCGTGCGCGGCGAAGCCCGCGATCGAGTTGACCACCACGATGACCAGGGAGGTGCCGACCGCCGCCGCCATCGGCAGGCCCAGCCCGACGACCAGGGCCGGAATGATGAGGAAGCCGCCGCCGACGCCGAACAGCCCGGTCAGCACGCCGACGGCCGCGCCCGCGCCGATCGACTTGGGCAGGCAGGAGCGCCAGTCGACGCCGCCGCCGGGGAGGGCGCACGCCCCGCCCAGCCGGTCGCCTCCGGCCAGCATCCGCCAGCCGGCCGCCACCATGAGCGCAGCGAAGCCGAGCAGGACGGCCTGGTCGGGCAGGAGGCGGTTCAGGGCCGCGCCGCCGAAGGCGGCCACCGCCCCGGCGGCGCCGAACACGCCCGCGATCCGCCAGCGCACCTGCCCGGCGTGGACGCGGGGCAGCGCGGCCGTGGCCGAGGAGATGCCCACGACCAGCAGGGACGCCGGAACCGCCGAGGCCAGCGGCAGGCCCGCGCCGTAGACGAGGGCGGGGACGGCGAGAATGGAGCCGCCGCCGCCGAGCAGCCCGAGCAGGACGCCGATGAGGGCGCCGAGGACGAGCGCGGTCAGCATGTCGTCACCTCCCTGGCGGACGCGGCCGGCGGGTCAGGGGCGCTCCGCGGCCAGCGCGCCCAGGACGGCGGCCATGTCGCACTTCGGCCCGCGGTTGTAGGGGAGCTTGGACAGGGCCATCCCCATGGCGCACGTGTTGGACAGGGCGGCGAAGGTGAGGCCGCCGCCGATGGCCGCCGCGAGCCACTTGGCGCGCGGGACGGCCGTGCTGGCCAGCACCGAGCCGAGCACGATCGAGCCCGCGACCAGGCGGACCTGGCGCTCCAGGTCCCAGCGGGGGCGTCCCGCGGCGACCGGTTCGCCCGCGGCCTGCCAGGCGCCGATGCCGCCGTGCAGGACGCGCAGGTTCGGCAGGCCCGCGGTCGCCAGCGCCTGCGAGGCCTGGCCGGCGCGCTGCCCGGAGCGGCAGACGAGCACCACCTGCTCGTCGAGGTGGGCGCGCAGTTCGGCGCGGTGCTCGCGCAGCAGGTCGAGCGGGACGTTGTAGGAGCCGGGGATGTGCCCGGTCTCGAACTCGCCCGGCGTCCGGACGTCGATGAGCCGGGGCCGGTCGTTGGAGTCCAGGAGTTCGCGCAGGGCGGGGACGTCCACGGTGGACGCGGTGGGCGGGGTGGTCACGGAGTCTTCTCCTGTGTCGTGGTGATGGATCGTCGTGCGGTCTGGTCGGTCCGGTCAGTGGCCGGTGATGGTGAGGCCCGCGGGCGCGGCCTCGGAGTAGGCGTCGTCGATGTGCACGGTCGGGCGCCCGGCCCGCTGGAGCAGGCTGGTGGCCGCGGCGGCCCGGTAGCCGGAGCCGCAGTGCACCCAGACGGTCCCGTCGGGCAGTTCGTCCAGCCGCCCGGTCAGCTCGGGCAGCGGGATGTGGACGGCGCCCTCGACGTGCCCGTCCCTCCACTCGTTGGTCATGCGCACGTCCAGTACGACGTCCGGCGCGGGGAGGTGCCGGGGGACGCGGCCGGAGAGGGCGGCGGCCAGGTCGCCGAACGTGGCGACGGGCGTCTCGCGCAGCCGGCCGGCGTCGCCGCCCGCCCACTGCTCGGGCTCCCCGGAGGCCGCCGCGGCCGGCCGGTCGACGCCGATGCGCGCCAGCTCCCGCTGGGCGGCGGCGATCTGCTCGGGGCTGTCGCCGAGCAGGGTGAGGGGCGCGCCCCACGGCGCCAGCCAGCCCAGCCATGTCGACATCGCGCCGTCCAGGCCGAAGCTGAGGGTGCCGGCCAGGTGCCGCTGGGCGAAGGCCTTGCGGGACCGCAGGTCGACGACCCATTCCCCGGCGGCGATGCGGTCGCGCAGCTCGGCGGGGTCGGCGGTCCGGGCGGGAGTGAGGTCGAGCAGGTCGGCGCCGGCGCTGTTGCGGACGCCCATGTGCGCGTAGTAGGCGGGGTAGGCGTCGAGCCCGTCCAGAGTCTGGGCGACGAAGTCGTCGGCCTCCAGCCGCAGCGCGGGGTTGGCGCGCCGCTCCTGGCCGATGGTCGAGGACGCGGCGTCGGACTGGCTCGCCGAGCAGAAGCTGCCGAAGCCGTGCGTGGGCCAGACGTGCGCGCCGTCGGGCAGCAGGTCGGCCAGCCGCCGCGCCGACGCGTGCTGCCGCTCGGCCAGCAGGTGGGCGTGCTCGGAACCGAGGAGGTCGGTGCGGCCGGTGGTGCCGAACAGCAGCGACCCGCCCGTGAAGACCCCTTCGGGTCCGCCGGGGCCCGACAGGATGTAGGAGAGGTGGTGGAAGGTGTGCCCCGGGGTGGCGACGGCGCGGATGCGCAGCGCGTCGGAGACGGCGATCTCGTCGCCGTCGGAAAGGGCGGTCCGCTCGAATCGGACGTCCTCGTCGGCCGAGAGCAGGTACGCCGCCCCGGTCGCCCTGGCCAGGGCCAGCCCGCCGGAGACGTAGTCGTTGTGCAGGTGGGTCTCGGCCACGTGCGTGATGCGGACGTCCAGCCGCCCGGCGAGGGCCAGGAAGCGGTCGATGTCGCGCTGCGGGTCGACGACCAGCGCCACCCGCCCGTCGTGGGCGAGGTAGCTGCGGTCGCCCAGGGACGAGGTCTCGACTACCTGGACATTTACCATCTGCGTTCACTCCTTATACCCCGGGGGGTATGCTCGGGTCAGATCGCGGCCATGGTCGTACCCCCTCGTCGAGCGATGAGGGGCGGCCCTTTCGCCGTCCTCAGGAAAGGGCGAGGAAGAGCTTCTCCAGGCGCTCCGTGCTGATCGGCGGCTTCTCGCCGCGGTCGGCCGCCGCCTGGCAGTGCCGCAGCCCGGTCGAAATGATCTTGAAGCCGGCCCGGTCGATCGCCTTGGACACCGCGGCCAGCTGGGTCAGCACCCGCTCGCAGTCATCGGCGTTCTCGATCATCGAGATCACCCCGCCGAGCTGGCCGTGCGCTCGCCGGAGCCGGGTCAGCGCGTCCGCCAGGGCGGTCGCGTCCATCTCCAGATGCTCTTCCATCTTCCACCTCCGGCGCCCAACATACCCCCTGGGGTATCCGTCCGCGCGTGAGGTGCCTCACCTCCACCGGGACTTCCGGCAGGACCTTCGGCTCTACCTGCGAAGACTCCCGAAAACGAGGCTTGGCTCCAAGCGAGGAACCGTCAGCAGAGGAGGTGGCACCGATGAGCGAGATGCTGGTCGTCCACCGTGAGGACGACGCCTTCGCGGTGATCGTCCGCGACCACGTGATCCACGTGGACCAGCCGTACATGGGGGGAGGCATGGACGCCGGGCCGACGCCGGTCGAGCTGTTCGTGGCGTCCCTCGCCGCGTGCACCGCGCACCACGCCCGGCTCTACCTCAAGGCGCGCTGCCTGCCCGCGAACGGGTTGGAGGTCGCCGTCGACTACGCGATGAGCCCGGAAGGCCCCGCCCGGGTGTCGCGCGTCGAGCTGCGCCTGCGCCCTCCCGTCCGCCTGCCCGACCGGGACGTGGGGGGACTGATGGCGGCCGTCATGGCCTGCACTGTCCACAACTCGATCCTCGACACCCCCCGCATCGGCGTGCGCCTGGAGAGCGAGGTCACGGCGGCCTGAGCGGCGCGCCGGAGGTCCCGCCGCCGAGGGCCGTTCGGCCCTGGGGGCGCGGGCCCCGCGGGCGGTGGAATGAAGGCGGACCGAGGAGGAGGGCGTCATGAGCCACGTGGTCGTCGGATACGACGGAACGAGCGAGGGCGACCGCGCCCTGCGCTGGGCGGTGGAGGAGGCCAGGCTCAGGCGTCTGCCGCTGACGGTGTGCCACGCCTGGCAGTGGCCGTATCCGATCCACTTCAGCGACCGCGAGGGCGTGGCCATCGTCCGCCGGATGGGGGAGCACATGCTCGACCACGGCGTGGCGCTGGCGCATGAGCTGGCCCCCGGCCTGAAGGTGCGCAAGCGGCTGGACGCCGGGGGGCCCTCCCTCGCGCTGCTGAACCAGGAGCCGGACGCGGATCTCGTCGTCGTCGGCTCGCACCCGCCGGAGGAGAGGTCCGTCGGGTCCACCGCGCTGCGGGTGGCGGCCCAGGCCGACCACCCGGTCGCGGTCGTGCGCTCGGCTTCCTCACCCGACGGTCTGGTGGTCGTGGGCGTGGACGGTTCCCCGGGCGCCGACGCGGCGCTGGCCTTCGGGTTCGAGGAGGCGGCGCTCCGCGGCTGGCGGCTGCGGGCGGTGTACGGGTGCTGGGATCCGGGTTCCGCCCCCGACGGCGACCTGTCGCTCTTCGGCGATGAGGACAAGCTCCGCCACGTGTGCGGAACGGTCCTGGAACGGGCCGTCGCGCCCTGGCTGGTGAAGTACCCCTTCGTCCAGGCCGGGACGTCGCTGGTCCTCAGGTCGCCCCGCGAGGCCCTGCTGGAGGCGGCGGAGGGCGCGACGCTGACGGTGGTGGGCTCGCGCGGCGCCGGCGCCGTCAAGGCGCTGACGCTCGGCGCGACGAGCGACGCGCTGCTCAAGCACGCGCCCTCCACGATCACGATCGTCCCGCAGCGGGCCGGATGACGCCGGACGCCGGAGAACACCGAAGGTAGGCGAGCCAAGTGAGCATGGTGACCGCGGCCGATCTGGCACGCGAGCCGTTCTTCGACGGAATGCGGAGCCTGGATCTGACCAGGCTGGCGAAGGCGGCCCGGCACACCGACATCCCCGCGGGGCGCCGCATGTTCGCGGAGTCCGCCGCGGCGGAGCGGTTCTGGCTCCTGCTCGACGGGAGCGTGGCCGTCGACATGCACGTCCCCGGAGGCGGGACCCTCGTGGTCGACACCTTCGGGCCCGGGTCGGTGGTGGGCTGGTCATGGCTGTTCCGCCCGCACCGGTGGCGGTTCGGCGCGGTCGCGAGCACGCCGGTCCAGGCGATCGAGTTCGACGGCCGGCTGGTCCGGACGCTGAGTGCGGTCGACCCGTCCCTCGGCTACGAGCTGACGCGCCGCTTCGCCGAGCAGGTCGTGGGCCGCCTGGAGGCGACCCAGACCCGGCTCGCCGAGACGGCCCCCGGCGCCCTGGGCCGCGTGATGTGACCGATCAAGCGCTGTGACCCTTCAAGCGCTGTGACCCCATGCTCGCGCTCGGCGGCGCGGTGTCCTGCTCGGCGGTCAGCCCGCGGACGCCGGGCAGGCCGAGGCCGCGGGCGATCGCGGGGAAGAGTACTTCGTTCTCGCGGATGAGCACCTCGCGACCGTCCGGCTTCCGGCGGGCCGGTCGCGCGCTCATGGCGCGTCCTTCGAGGGGGACCGCGCCGCCGTGTCAGTCGCGGGGGCGGACGACGGCGACGGGGCAGTGGGCGTGGTGGACGACGCCGTGGCCGACCGAGCCGAGCGGGAACGAGCGGCCCCGGGACCCGACCACGACCAGGTCGGCCTCCGCTGAGGCCTGCGCGAGCGTCTGGACCGGGTGGCCGATGACCACGTCCTCGACGACCTTGACGTCCGGGTTGCGCGCGCGCCACGGCGCCAGGGCCGAGGCCAGGCGGTCGTAGCGGCCGTTGGCGGCGAGTTGGACGTCCACCCCTGAGCCGGCGGCGGGCCGCCAGGCGTGCAGCACGCGGAGCCGGGCGCCACGGGCGGCGGCCGCTGCGAACGCGTGGTCGAGCGCGGGGGCGGGGTCCTCGGCCAGGTCCAGGCCCACGACGACCTCGCCGATGGGGGTGTCCGAGTGGCCGCGGACGATGACCACCGGGCCCGGGTAGTGCCCGGCCAGGTGCAGGCCGGTGGAGCCGAGCAGCAGCGAGGCGAAGCCGCCCCGGCCGCGATGCCCGACGACGACCTCGGCGGCCTCGCCGGTGTAGTGCCGCAGGCCGCCCGCCACGGTCCGGTCGTGGACGAGCATCGTCTCGACCTTGAGGCGGGGGTGGCGCCGCAGGGCCGCGTCGCGTCCGGCGCGCAGCACCGGGTTCCAGGCGTCGACGAGTGATTCGGCGTCGCCGCCCGTGTCGCCGGGGGCGGTCCTCGTCGGGGTCTCCAGGACGTGGAGGACGTGCAGTTCCTTGCCGAGGCGCGCGGCCTCGTCGGCCGCCCAGTCGATGGCGCGTTCGGAGGGGGCGGACCCGTCGGTCCCGACCAGGACCGCCGTTCGTTGCGTGGACATGCGCTTCTCCTGAGGGGGTCGGGGGGTCAGTGCCCGGCGGCGGGCGTCAGCGGCGGGAGCAGGAGAAGCTCGTGCGCCCGCCGTGCCGTGTCACCGTCGTCGAGGGCGTCCAGAGGCGTGCCTTCCAGAGCGGCGGCCAGGAGCCGGGCCGCTTCGGCGAGCGCGGCCACCTGCCGCTCCAGCACCGCGACGCGATGTTCCAGAGCCGGGACGGACGAACCATGGGAGATCTGCCTCGCCATCGCGAAGCTCCTTAAGCTCGGCGAGCCGCCCCGGTGGCGGCCACGGTGCCGACTCAAGCGTCGCTCGCGCGTCCGCTCGGCCGTAGGGACCTTCGTCCCCGCCGCGAACGGCGACGGTCCTTTCGTTTGCGGCGCGGGCCTCAGGCCCGGCGGGAAGGAAGCAGGGCGAGGTCCTCGAAGCCGGGCGTCCACCACAGGCCGCCCTCGGACGTGATGCCGAGCGCCTCGATCTCCGGCCGGGCCTCGAGCCAGGCGCGGGCGGCGTCGCCCATGGCGAAGGCCGCGGTGGCGAGCGCGTCGACGTCGGTGAGGTGGCGTCCGACCAGCGTGACGGAGACGAGGCCCGCGGCGGGACGCCCGGTGCGGGGGTCGAGGATGTGCCGGCCGCGCTCGGCGGTGCCCGAGGTGGCGACGGCGATGTCGTTCCCGGACACGGCGGCGATGAGCCTGCCGCGGTCGCCGGGGTCGGCGATGCCGATCCGCCACGGTTCACCGGGCCCGGCCTCGCCGCGCGCCTGCACGTCGCCGCCGCCGTTCACGCAGTGGTCGTGGGCGCCGGCGTCGTGGAGGATCGTCGACGCCCGCTCGATCGCCCAGCCCTTGACCACGCCGCTGGGATCGAGCCGGCCACCCGGTTCGCAGGTGAACGCGCCGCCGGTGGCCCGTTCGAACTCCGCGCCGAGGCGCAGGACCTCGGCGACTTCGGGATCGCACTCGCCGAGCCCGGCGCGGCCGTCCGCCAGGCGCGTGACCTGGCTGTCGGGGCGGTAGGGGGAGAAGACGCGGTCGACGTGGTGGAGCCAGGCGACGGCCTGCGCGAGTGCCGCGGCGATGGACGGCGAGCGCGGCATGCGGATGTCGAAGGAGAACACCGTCCCCATCGCGTGCTCCACGTGGCGGATTCCCTCAGGCACGGGCGCTGTCCAGGGCGCTCTGCAGGGACGTGATGTATCCCTCGCTCGTGTAGGTGGCGCCGGACACGGCGTCGATGCGCGCGTTGCCCGCCGCGAGGGCCTCCTTGGTGAGCTCGGGGAGGGCGAAGGAGGCGATCTCGCGGTCGCGGCCGTTCTCCGACGGCGAGCGCAGGACGCGGACGCCGGTGAGGTGGCCGCCCGACATCGTGATCTCGACCTGGACGGGCCCGTAGCGGGTGTCGACGCTTTCGCCCCGGAAGGTCTGGCTCACCGGGTTCGCCCCGCCGCTCGTGCCGCCGCTCGTCCCGTTGCTCGTCCCGCCGCCCGCGGCGGCCGGGGGCGGCACGGCGGTGTCGTGGTGGTGCGGCTTCAACGACAGCAGCAGCACGACTCCCGCGATCGTCGCGCTCGTGGTGAACACGGCTCGGCGCATAGGGTGCGGACCTCTCAGAACTCGAAGGACTCGGATCGGACGTGGCGGCGTCGCACGCCGGCCTGCTTGAGCGCGCCCTGGGCGGCGGCCATCATCCCGGGCGGCCCGCACAGGTAGACGTCCCGGTGCCGGATGTCGGGGACGAGGTCGCGCAGCGCCCGGCCGTCCAGCGGCAGGGAGTAGCGGGACGGCTCGTCGACGAAGTAGTGGGCGCGTGCGCCGCGGACGCGGGCGATGTCGTCCAGCTCGCCGCGCAGGGCCAGGTCCTCGGGCCTGCGGGCGAGATAGACGAGGGTCACGTCACCGGGCAGGGTCTCGAACAGCGTCCGCAGCGGGGTGATGCCGACGCCGCCGGCGATCAGCAGGGCCCGGTCATGGTGCGGCCGCGCCCCGGTGAACCCGCCGTAGGGCCCCTCGGCCCAGACCCGCGTCCCGGGGCGGAGCCGGGCGAGCGCCCGGCTGTGGTCCCCGGCCTCCTTGACGGTGATGCGGAGCCGGTGACCGCGGGGCGGCTCGGACAGCGAGTAGGGGTTCGCCGTCCACCAGAAGCCCGGAGCGAGGAACCGCCAGCGGAAGAACTGGCCCGGTTCGGCGCGCAGCTCGTGCAGGTGGAGGCCGCTCATGTAGACGGAGACGACCCCGGGCGCCTCGGCGTGGACGGCGGTGACCCGCAGCCCGTGCCGGATCCCGCGCACGGCGGGCATCAGGAACCGGAACCAGGCGAGGGTGACGGCGACGCCGATGTACAGGATGTACCAGGCCGCCTTCGCCAGGGGTGACCCGGCGAACTGGGCGCCGTTGGCGAGCTGGTGCGAGAACGCCAGGAAGATGGCCAGGTAGGTCGCGAAGTGCAGGTAGTGCCAGGTCTCGTAGCGCATCCTCCGCCGGGCGGCCCTCGCGGATGTGATCCCGATGCCGAGGAGGAGCAGGAACCCGGCCGTGCCCTTGAGCATCTCCGGGTAGTCGACGACCACCGTCGCCGTCTCGTGGACGACGTCGGTCCGGGCCGTCACCGCGTACCCCCAGATGATCAGGAGGGCGTGCGCCAGCGCGAGGCAGACGGTGTACCGCCCGCCCATCGCGTGCCAGCGGGCGAGCCGGTCGGTGCCCACGCCCCGTTCGAGCGCCGGCACGCGGGCCATCAGGGCCAGCAGGACGGCGCAGCCGTATCCCGCCAGCAGCCCGGTGACGCGCCCGGCCTCGGTCAGCCAGCCGTCCAGACCGGTGATCGAACCGGTGCTCCGCCACCACAGCGCCAGCACCGCGAGCGCGCCGGCGCAGATCAG
Source organism: Actinomadura sp. NPDC049753 (assembly GCF_040674655.1). NCBI lineage: Bacteria > Bacillati > Actinomycetota > Actinomycetes > Streptosporangiales > Thermomonosporaceae > Actinomadura > Actinomadura sp. NPDC049753. Next base: position 54,650 of record NZ_JBFARL010000026.1, read on the forward strand.
CACCTGCGGCCACCAGGGCGGGACGCGCCACGACGGCCGCCTGACCTGCGGGGACGGCCGCACGATGTCGTACCTGGTCGTCGTCATGGCGGCCACCCTGCCAACGCAGTCTCTGAGTTCCCTCTGACACGATGGGGAAAGGCGCCTCTCAGAGCCTTTTCAGAGGAAAGGCAGAGGTTGGAGAGGGATGCTGGGCCGACCATGACAAAGGACGAACCCGCGTTGGCGGGCCTGCGGCGGGCCGACGGGGCGCCCGTACGGGTCCTCGTCGTCGACGACGAACCCGACCTGGCGGAAGTGCTGTCGCGCGTGCTGGCCTCGGAGGGCTGGGCGGTGCGGACGGCCGGAGACGGCACGGGCGCGCTCGCCGCCGCGCGCGACTTCCGCCCCGACGCCGTCGTGCTGGACGTGATGCTCCCCGACATCGACGGCCTCCAGGTGCTGCGGCGGCTGCGCGCCGACTCCCCCGACGTGTGCGTGCTGTTCCTGACCGCCAAGGACGCCGTCGAGGACCGCATCGCGGGCATCACCGCGGGCGGCGACGACTACGTGACCAAGCCGTTCAGCCTGGAGGAGGTGCTGGCGCGGCTGCGGGGGCTGCTGCGCCGGGCGGGCATGGCGCGGCCGGCCGACACGGGCCGGCTGCTCACCGTCGGCGCCCTGGCCATGGACGAGGACGCCCGGGAGGTGACCCGCGACGGGGAGGTCGTGGAGCTGACGCCCACCGAGTTCGAGCTGCTGCGGTTCCTGATGCGCAACCCGCGCCGGGTCCTCAGCAAGGCCCAGATCCTCGACCGCGTCTGGGACTACGACTTCGGCGGGCAGGCCCACGTCGTCGAGCTGTACATCAGCTACCTGCGCAAGAAGATCGACGCGGGCCGGCCACCGATGATCCACACGGTGCGCGGCGTCGGGTACGTGCTGAAACCGGGGGCCGCGTGAGGGGTCCGCGGACGCTGCGGGCCCGGCTCACCGCCGGGCTGCTCGTCCTGCTGGCGCTGAGCTGCCTCGCCGTGGGCGTCGCCACCGCGACCGCGCTCGACCGGTTCCTGATGGGGCGGCTGGACGAGCAGCTGACCGCGTCCGGCGGGCGGTTCCCGGCGAGCCTCGAACACGAGCGGCGCCATGACGCCGACGACCGTCCGGACACCCGGGGGCAGGCGCCGGGGACGTTCGGCGCGCGGCTGTTCGGCCGGACGGTGACGGAGGCCGCCGTCGTGCGTGACAGCTCCGACATGCCCGTGCCGCTCGACGCCGCCGACAGGCGCGCCCTCGCCGCCCTCCCGCCCGACGGCCGGGGGCGCTCGCTCGACCTGTCGGCGCTGGAGGAGTACCGGGTGTCGGCGCTCCGCGGCGACGACGGGGACGTCCTGGTCACCGGGCTGCCGCTGCGGCCCGCCGAGGAGACGCTGCACCGGGTCGTCCTGGTGGAGGCGATCGTCTTCGCGGCCGTGCTCGCCGCCGCCGGGATCGCGGCGGCGGCCTGGGTCGGGCTGGCCCTGCGCCCGCTGCGGCGGGTCGCCGCGACCGCGTCCCGGGTGACCGAGCTGCCGCTGGCCAGCGGGGAGGTGGTGATGCCCGAGCGCGTCCCCGACACCGACCCCCGCACGGAGGTCGGGCAGGTCGGCGCCGCGCTGAACCGGATGCTCGGCCACGTCGAGAACGCGCTGGCCCGCCGGCACGCGAGCGAGGAGCGGCTCCGCCGCTTCGCCGCCGACGCGAGCCACGAGCTGCGCACCCCCGTCGCCGCGATCCGGGGGCACGCCGAACTCGCCCTCCGCACGACCGAGCCCGTACCGTCCGAGGTGCGGCACGCGCTGGGACGGATCGAGGCCGAGTCGGTGCGGATGTCCGAACTGGTCGACGACCTGCTCCTCCTCGCCCGCCTGGACGCCGGCCGCCCGCTGGAGACGGGCCGGGCGGACCTGACCCGCATCGTGCTGGACGCCACCGCCGACGCCCGCGCCGCCGGGCCGCGGCACCGCTGGGAACTGGTGCTCCCGGAGGAACCGGTGACCGTCACCGGGGACGCCCGGCGCCTCCACCAGCTGGTCGCCAACCTGCTCGCCAACGCGCGCGCCCACACGCCTCCCGGGACCCACGTCACCGTGAGGCTCGCGGTCAGGGCGGACGCCGTGCTCCTCGACGTGGAGGACGACGGCCCCGGCATCCCGTCCGGCCTGCGCGAGGAGATCTTCCAGCGGTTCGTCCGCGCCGACCAGAGCCGGTCCCGCAGCGCGGGCGGCACGGGACTCGGACTGGCCATCGTCCAGGCGGTGGCCGCCGCCCACGGCGGCCGCGCCGAACTCGTCGAGGCCCAGCACACGCTGTTCCGCGTGACGCTTCCGCGCTGAGTCAGCGGCCCGCCCGCACCCCTTCACCGGGAGCGCCGCCGTGCCGGCGCACCGTGCCGCGGTCCTTGTACTGGGCCGTGCTCTCCACGCGGGCGCGCAGGCGGGTGCCGGCCAGGCTGATCGCCTCCGGCATCGAGGCCGCGGCGGCGTGGGCGTTGAGGGGCAGGCCGTCGAGGGGGCCTCCTCGCTCTCGCGGGCCGGTGACACCAGCATTCGACTCGTGCGGCGGCATCCCCAGGGACCTTGGTCCCCTCGGACGCGGCCTTAGGGCGGCCGCTCACCCGAGGGCCAGGATCCGCGTCACCAGGCGGGCGGTCCGGCCGCCCTCCTGCTCCGCCACTTCGAGTGCCGTCCGCACGTCGAGGTCGTCGAGGAGCGCCCGCGTCACGGCGGCCTCCGCCGCGGGGGAGGAGCGGCCGCGCCCCGCCGCCGCGAGGAGGCGGTCCAGCCCTGCCGCCGCGCGGTCGAGGGAGCCGGGCGTGTACTCCCACTCCCGCGCCCACGGCTCGGCGAGGAGCATGAAACGGACGGCGGAGGCCGGGTGGTCCTGGACCAGATCCGAGACCAGTACCAGGTTGCCGGTGGACTTGGCCATCTTGGCGCCGTCCCGGCGGACCATCCCGACGTGCAGCCAGGCCCGGGAGAACGGCCGCACGCCGGTCAGCGCCTCGGCCATGGCCGCCTCGTAGGCGTGGTGGGGGAACCGCAGGTCGTCGCCGCCGGCGTGCAGGTCCAGCGCCGGGCCGAAGGTCGTCATCGCCATCGCGGCGCACTCGGCGTGCCAGCCGGGCCGCCCCGCGCTCCAGGGACTGGGCCAGGCCGGCTCGCCCGACCGCGACGGCCGCCAGAGCGCGACGTCGAACGGGTCGTCCCGGCCGGGGTCGTCGGGCGCGTCGCCGTACTCGGCAAGAAGCGCGCGTGCCCGGCCGGCGTCGAGGCCGGCGCGCCGCGGGACCTCGCCGCCGCGGAAGTGGACCGCGCCTCCCCGCTCGTAGGCGTGGCCGGAGGCGAGGAGGCCCTGGGCGAGCGCGACGACCTCCCCGACGTGGTTGTGCGCGCGGGGCTGGTGGTCGACGGCGTGGACGCCGAGGGCCTCCAGGTCGCGTTCGAAGTAGAACTGCTGGACGGCGGCGAAGCTGTCGTACGGGCTGCCCGCCCGGTGCGCGGCCTGGTCCAGCACGTCGTCGACGTCGGTGACGTTCCGGCAGACGCGCACCTCGCCGCCGGCGTGCCGCAGGACCCGGGCGGCGACGTCGGCCCAGACGAAGGTGCGGGCATGGCCGAGGTGGGTCGCGTCGTACGGGGTGATCCCGCAGACGTACATGCGGGCGGGGCCGACGACCGGGAGGGGGCGGCCGCCGATCCGCAGCGTGCGGCCGGGCGAGTTGAGATCCACGAGAGCGCCGCTCCTCAGGGTGACGGAACCGGTGTTCCCCTCTGTCCTACCCGGCGGGCCTCTCCGGGCCGGGGGACGAAGGTCCCGACGACCGGTGACCTTGGGACGCTGACCGGCCGCGCCGCCCCGTCCGACGCTGGGGCATGACGGAGAGCGTTTCCGGCGCGCGTGTGTTCGCGCTCCTGACCGACGGAACGCAGGTCGAGATCCGGAGGCTGGGGGAGGCGGACCGGGCGGCGGTGCGCGACCTGCATCGCGGCCTGAGCGAGGAGAGTCTCCACCTGCGGTTCTTCGGCCTCAACCGGGCCGTCTCCGAGCAGGTCGCGGACCGGGTCTGCCGGACGGACGGCGACGGCCACGCCGCGCTCGGCGCGTGGCTGCGCGGTGGACTGGTCGGCGTCGCCGAGTACGAGCCGTCCGATGCGCCCGGAGAGGCCGAGTGCCGCCGCCGCGCGCGGGCGGTCATGCCGGAACCTTCCGCGCCGCCTCCTTGAGGAGCTCGTCGACGCCCTCGCGGATACCCGTGCACAGGGTCGGCAGGTCGGGGAGGGCGTCGCGGTCGCCGGTGACGCCGAACGACAGGACGCCGTCGTAGGACACGATGCCGACGGAGACGCGCGACCCGGCGACGATGGGGATGTAGGGGTCCATCTCCAGCATCCGCCGCCCCATCGCGTACAGCGGGAACGAGGGGCCGGGGACGTTGGTGACGATCGTGTGGACCAGGGGCTGCCGCAGCCGCAGCGCCGTGCGGGCCGCGACGGCGAGCAGCCCGGGGGCGGCGCCGACGAGCCGCAGGAAGGCGTCGAGCCCGGCCGCCTGGTCCGCGCTCTTCGCGCCGTCCATCTGCTCCCGCAGCAGGTGCAGGCGGCGCAGGGGGGCGGGCTCCCCGCAGGGCAGGTCGACCAGCACCGCCGACACCCGGTTCGTCAGGATCCCCCGCTCGTCGGGCGACCGGACCGAGACGGGCACCAGGGCGCGGACGGCGGACTCCGCGGTGAGCACGCCCCGGGCGGCCAGCAGCGACCGGAAGCCGGAGGCGGTCGCGGCGAGCACGACGTCGTTGACCGATCCGCCGAGGGCGCGCCTGATCCGGTCCACCTCGTCCAGGCTCGCGCAGGTCCGCGACCAGCGCCGGAGCGGAACGGTCGGGCCGTTGAGCGAGGACGCGCCGGGGCCGGTGAGGCGCGCGGCGTAGCCGGGAGCCGCGCCCGCGACGGCGATCGACTCGCGCACGGCCGGGAGGAAGAGGCGGGCGGCCTGCCGCCCGAACCCCCTCAGCCGGTCCGCCACGGCGCCGCGCACGACGGCCCGCCCGGACGGTTCCGGGGCGGGCGTCCACAGCCGGGGACCGGCGGGCGACCACCCGGGGCCGGCGTCGAGCAGCACGCTCAGCAGGTCGATCCCCGCGAGCCCGTCGACCATGCAGTGGTGCACCTTGGAGATCAGGGCCCAGCGTCCGTCCTCCAGCCCCTCGACCAGCCACACCTCCCAGGGCGAGCGGGTGAGGTCCAGCCGCCGGCCGAGGACGCGGCCCGCCAGCTCCTCCAGCTCGTCCGGGCCGCCGGGCGCGGGCGCCTCCACGTGCCGGACGTGGTCCGCCATCCGGAAGCCGCGGTCGTCGATCCAGACCGGGTGCGCGAGGTTGAGCGGGACCGTCCGGACGCGCTGCCGGCAGCGGGGAGCGAACCGGAGCCTGGCGAAGATCTCCCGCACCAGCTCCGCGTGGCCGGGCGCGGGGCCCTCGAACACGGTCACCGTGCCGATCTGGAGCGGGGTCGTGTCGTTCTCGGCGAAGAACATCCCCGCGTCCAGCGCGTTCATCCGCTGCATCGTGCACCTCCGGCGTGCCGTCTCAGGTCTGCTAGGTCGAACGGGAGCGGCGGTCGAAGTCGGCCCACTCGTCGTCCCACTGCCGGTACCGGCGCCTGTCGCAACCCCAGCGGAACACGAGGTAGACGGTGAGCATCGGCAGGCCCGTCACCGCCAGGACCGCCGCGCCGGCCGACACGTCGTCGCCGATGGTCCGCGCGTGCTTCCGCGGGCCCATCTCTCCCAGGGTGTGGCGGGGACCCGTCCAGAGCACGCGGTGCTCGCCGACCGCGGTCGCGCGCCAGCTGGTGTATCGGCCGGTGTGCGGAGCGCCGTCCGCACCGGTCCAGACCACGTTGACCTCGCGCCCGGACTCCAGCGGCGTGACCCCGACCACCGTCGCGTCGACGCGGTGGCGCGTCGCGGCCTCGTACCGTTCGGCGCGGACCCCCGCGGTGTGGACGGACGAGACCACGTGGGCGCAGGCGATCGGTGCGGCGACCAGGAAGATCAGGAGCAGAAGGAGCCCGACGCGCCACTGCGTCCGATCGACCTTCCGGCGCAGGTCGTTGCCGTCGAGCCCGCAGCGGCGCCGCAGGCGGTCCGCGTGTGTGCCGGCTTCCGGCGGCCTCATGCCTGCTCCCCGGGTCGATGACCGAACGACCTCGGCAGTCGCCCGGATCCCTCCAGTACCTCCAGCCTTGCTCGGGGACGCGCCGGGCGCCACGGACGGATGTCCCCGCCGCGGGGGCCCGAAGGTCCCTTTCTCCGGTCCGGCCGATGGCGCACCGCCAGGGCGGAAGGGACGAACGTCCCCGGCCGACGTGGCGAAGGCCTCTGCTGAAGCGGACCGCTGCCCGCCAGCGTGGAACCGAGCGGTCATCGACTGGGGGAGGACTCGTCATGAGCATGAGGGTTCGCGGTCTCGCGCTCGCCTGCGGCGCGGCCGCCGCCTACGCGGCCGCGATCCGTCCCGCGCTGCTGTCCTGGGGTGCCACCTACACGGAGGCGGACACCTCGTATCCGAGCGACGAGCTCATCGAGAACGCGACGGGCCAGTCCACCATGGCGGTGTCGCTGCCCGCGCCGCCGGAGGCGGTCTGGCCGTGGCTGGTGCAGATGGGATACGGGCGGGGCGGCTGGTACAGCTGGGACCTGCTCGACAACAGAGGGCGGCCAAGCGCGGACCGCATCGTTCCGGAATGGCAGGACCTGGCGGCGGGCGACCGCGTGCCCACGGTCCCCGGCGGGACGACCTACTTCCGCGTCGAGGTCCTCGTTCCGGGCAGGACCCTGGTGCTGCGGAGCGACATCGAGCTGCCGTCCGGAAGGTCGTTCGACCCGCGCGGACCGAAGCCGCGGGCGTACGCGGACGGGATCTGGGCCTTCCACCTCCACCGGCTGCCCGACGGGTGCACGCGCCTGATCGTGCGGACGCGCGGACGCGGGGTGCCTTCGGTCCCGGACCGCCTGTTCACCTGGCTCATCGGTGAGCCGGGGCACTTCATCATGCAGCACAGGCAGTTCCACGAGCTCCGCCGGCGCGTCGCCCGGCGCGGGTTCGCCGGGCCGGAGGACGCGGAGGCCGGCCGGGCCCGCCGAGCGGACCTTCGGCTCCTCCGGTAACGAGGGACTTTCGTCCCTGTACCGGGCGCCGGCGGCGAGATGGAATGAAACCGGGCGAGAGAAGTCGAGCAGAAAGGGACGGAGAAGTGGGAGACCACGCACCGTCCATCTCGAAACGCTGCCTAAGCGGCGGAGGGCTTCTCCCGCCCCCTTCACGTTCCGCGGGCTCCGTCTTCCGGTCACCGGCCGGGAGCGCCTTTTGCGGATCCATCCGGAAGGGGACGGGGGTTCGCGATGTCTGACGGAAGCGGCGCGCGCGAAGTGGTCGTGGGATTCGACGGATCGGTGCACGCCATGCAGGCGCTGGACTGGGCGCTGGACGAGGCGGAGCTGCGCGGATCTCCGCTGGTGCTGTGCCACGCGTGGCACTGGCCCTACCAGGGGGTCGCCCCCGGACTGGAGGAGGCGGGCCGGCGGTCGCTGCACGAGGCGGCGCAGCACGTGCTGGCCCACGGCGTCGAGTGCGCCCGGCAGCGCACGGCCGGGGTCGCGGTCAGGCCGGTGTCGGAGGAGGGGTCGGCGGCGGAGCGGCTCACGGAGCTGTCGGCCGGCGCCGAGCTCCTGGTGCTCGG